>DATIXO010000072.1:0-91115 GCA_035518495.1 Streptosporangiaceae bacterium | reverse complement strand
GCGCTCTCGACGGCCACCGCCCCGGCCAGGCCCGCCCGCGCCAGTTCCTCGCGGAGCACCACCTCGGCCATGGGTGAGCGGCAGATGTTCCCCAGGCAGACCAGGCAGACCCGGTAGGGGCCAAACGATTGGCGGGGCCCGGGCAGTGCCCCCGTGCCGGGTCTTTGAACGGACATGCAACCAGAATGCCCCACCACAGCTAGTGTTGCCCGTGATGCCTGCGAATGAGACATACCGGTCACTGTCGTACTGGCTGGACTCGGTGCCGGGCCCGCTGGCCCCCGCCGACCCGCTGCCAGGCGACCTCGACGTCGACGTGGCCATCGCCGGCGCCGGGCTCACCGGGCTGTGGACCGCCTACTACCTGGCCGGCGCCCAGCCCGGCCTGCGGGTCGCGGTCTGCGAGGCGAACATCGCCGGGTACGGCGCGTCCGGGCGCAACGGCGGCTGGTGCTCCGCCCTGTTCCCCGCGTCGCTGGCCAAGCTGACCAGGATGGCCGGCCGGGACGCGGCGATCGCCATGTACCGGGCGATGCAGCAGACCGTGGATGAGGTCGGCCGGGTCGCCGCGGCCGAGGGCATCGACTGCCACTGGGCCAAGGGCGGCACGGTGCACTTCGCCCGCTCCGCCACCCAGCTCGGGCGCGCCCGGGCCGAGATCGCCGAGGCGCGGGAGTTCGGGTTCGGCGAGGAGGACCTGCGGCTGCTCACCGCCGCCGGGGCACGCGAGTACGCCGAGGCGACCGACGTGCTCGGCGCGACGTACACCCCGCACTGCGCCGCCATCCACCCCGCCCGGCTGGTGCGGGGCCTGGCCGGGGCCGTGCGGCGGCGCGGGGTCGCGGTCCACGAGGCCACCCCGGTCACCGAGATCGCGCCGGGGAGCCTGCGCACGCCGCTGGGGACCGTGCGGGCGCGGTACGTCATCCGGGCCACTGAGGGCTACACGCCGCGGCTGCCCGGCCTGGAGCGTGCCATCGCGCCGGTGTACTCGCTGATGATCGCGACCGAGCCGCTGCCGGAGGAGGTGTGGGCGCAGATCGGCCTGGCGGGCAGGCCGACGTTCGGCGACCACCGGCACATGGTCATCTACGGCCAGCGGACGGCGGACGGGCGGCTGGCGTTCGGCGGGCGCGGCGCGCCCTATCACCTGGGGTCGGCGATCCGGCCGGACTTCGACCGGGTGCCGGCGGTCTTCGACATGTTGCGGCACACGCTGGCCGACCTGTTCCCCGTCCTGGCCAACGCGAAGGTGACGCACACCTGGGGCGGCCCGCTGGGCGTCCCGCGCGACTGGTGCGCGTCCGTCGGGGTGGACCCGGCCACCGGGCTCGGCTGGGCGGGCGGCTACGTCGGCGACGGCGTCTCCACCACGAACCTGGCCGGGCGGACCCTGGCCGACCTGATCCTGGAGAGGGACAGCGACCTCACCCGGCTGCCGTGGGTGAACCACCACTCGCCGCGCTGGGAGGCCGAGCCGCTGCGGTGGCTGGGGATGAATACCGGCCGGCACGTCATGAGCTGGGCCGACCGGCGGGAGCCGCGCACCGGCCGCCAGTCCCGTGCGGCACAGGCGTTCGGCCGGTTCCTGGGTGGCTGAGCAGGGCGGGCCTCCTGCCGGTGGCCGGTTCGCGTCGCCGGCGGAAATGCTGTTACCATCACTTGGTCTCAAGCGCCGCTAGCTCAACTGGCAGAGCAGCGGACTCTTAATCCGCGGGTTCGGGGTTCGAGTCCCTGGCGGCGCACCCGTTGACGTGCAAATGCTTATCGCTTTGCCGATCCGCCAGCGCCTCCACCACCACCGAACCCAGGCTGGCATCGGATTCGGGAACCTCCGCCAGCCGCACCGACCCCGCCGTCCCAGGCGCCACTGTCACGGCCTTCATGCTTCCTCCCTGGAACCTGCGGCAGCCCCCAAGCGAGATCACTTCCTGCCCACCGTGGACCGCCCGGCCCGGGGCAAGGATCACCCCCGCGTGGGTGATACCCGGTGCTTTCGCGGAAGACAGAATTGGCGGCAGACGCTCCCGCAGCTGGACGGAGATAGATCATGCCTTCTGCTGGCGATGGGGGAAACGGCCGGCACGACGTGGTCGTGATCGGCGCGGGTCCGGCAGGTGAGGCGGCAGCGGAACTGGCCGGGAATCTGGGCTACTCGGTGGCGCTGGTGGAGCGGGACACCGTCGGCGGGACCGTAGTCACCAGCGGTGGCGCGCCGACCAAAACTTTCCGTGAGGCCGCCGTCTACCTCAGCTCCTTTGAGAAGGAGCAAGTCTACGGGGTCGCGCTGTCGGCACCGCCGGAGGTGATGTACCCCGCTGTCCGGGCCCGCGCTCGCCAGGTCAGCGAGCAGCTGCGGCAGGCAACGCTGGAACGGATCCAGACCAGCGGCGTGCACCTGGTGGACGGCGAGGGGCGACTGGGAGCTGACCACACCGTTGTCGTCCGCACCGCCGACAGCAAAGAGATACGGCTGGGCGCCGAGAGGGTCATCATCGCCACTGGTTCGAGCCCGCTGCGCCCGGCTAACGTGCCCTTTGATGATCGATGCGTATTTGATTCCGAGACCATCACCGACATCGCGGGCAGGCCACGTGAGCTGCTGATCGTCGGCGGCGGCGCAGTAGGGGTCGAATACGCCACCATCTTCTCCGCGCTCAGCGTGCCCGTCACGATCGTCGACGCCGCCCCCCGGCTGGCCGCCATGATGGACGGGGAGATCTCCGCCCGGCTCGAGCAGGTCTTCCTGGCCCGGGGGAACAACGTCATCCTCGGTACTGGCATGGTCTCGGCGCGCCGCGACGGCGATGACCTGGCCGTGGGCCTCGCCGACGGGCGGCAGCTGCGCCCCGACGCGCTGCTGTTCGCGGCGGGCCGCAGCGTCAGCACCGCGGGTCTCGGCTTGGAGGAGGCTGGTGTCGAGGTCGACGGGCGCGGCCGCATCATCGTCGACGCGGTGCGGCGGACGAGCTGCCCGTGGGCCTTCGCCGCCGGCGATGTGACCGGCCCTGATCTTGCCTCGGTCGCCATCGACCAGGGACGCCAGGCGCTGTGTGGGGCGCTGGGCCTGGACTTCTCGCTGCACGTCGACCAGATCCCGGTGGGGGCGGTGTACGGGCTCCCCGAGGTAGCCCGCGCGGGCAAGAGCGAAGAAGACTGCGCCGCAGAGCAAATCCCCTACCAGTGCGGCCGGTGCGAACTCGGCGCCATTCCGCGGGGCGTCATCGCCGGCCAGCAAGGACTGCTCAAGCTGATCTTCCACGCCCGCACCGGGGTCCTGCTCGGCGTCCACGCCATTTGCGAGATCGCCTCCGAGATCGTCGGCACCGGCCAAGCCCTGATCCACAACGAGGCGAGCGTCGAAGATGTGCTCCGGATGGTCTACAACACCCCGACTTACACCTACGGCTACAAGCTGGCCGCCACCGACACTCTGGCCCGACTGGACCCCGCTATCCTGCGCGCAATGCGCCTGCCCTCCAGGGCCCACCGGATCTAAGAAGGCAAGGGGCGCAGCCAGGACGGGCTGCTGATGGCAGGGGAGACGATGGGCTGGTCGATACGGCGTAGACCGGACGGCACACCTGCTGGCACGACAGCGCCATCGGAGGGCTCAGGCAGTCATGACCGCCTGCTGCCCACCGGCCGTCTGGAGGCGTTCTCCGACGGCGTGTTCGCGATCGCCTCACCTTGCTCGTGCTGGAGAACCGGTCCCGCGCCGCCGCCCAGGTTTTGTGCCCCGCAGAACGCGATGGCGGTGCTTCCCGCTCAGCAGCAAGCTGACTGTCGTGGCCGTCAGGCTGCGCCATCGGGCTCCCCTCCCGCGTCTGGGTAGGTTGCGCTGACCTCTGGTGCTGATCGCTCAGCCGTAAAGACGGCGCAGGGCAACAGGCAGCACGAGCCGAGAATACGGGAAGATCAGCCAGACCAGCCCCTGTGGTCTCTGCTCAAAGGAGGCGTGCCGCATCATGGCTTACCAGGAACCGATAACAGGCACCAGCCTTCGCACGCCGCGCGCGGCGGCGGTCGCGGGAATCGTCTTTTCGCTGCTGCTCGGCCTGGCCCTGGTTCTCATCACCGTCTCGGTGCCGCCGGATCCCGCCACGGCCGGCGGGTGGCTGACGGATTCGTCGCGCCGCGCCACCATCGCCCTCGCGCTGAACCTGGTGCCGTTCGCCGGCATCGCCTTCTTGTGGTTCATCGGGGTGGTGCGGGACCGGATCGGGCAGCGGGAGGACAGGTTCTTCGCGTCGGTGTTCCTGGGCAGCGGCCTGCTGTTCGTCGCCATGCTGTTCATCGCGGCCGCCTTCGCCGGCGGGCTGATCGCGGACATGGCGGTGCGGTCGGCGGCGGCTCCGGGCCCGGACACCCTGGCGGTCGGCCGTCAGGTCTCCGGGCTGCTGCTGCACGTGTACGCGATGCGGATGGCCGCCGTGTTCACGATGAGCACGGCGACCATCACGCTCCGCACGAAGGTCATCCCGCGGTGGATCGGGCTGCTGGGGTTCGCCGTCGCCGTCGTCCTGCTTGTCAGCGTGGGCCTGAGCCCATGGGTGGAGCTGCTGTTCCCGGCATGGATCCTGCTGCTCAGCGCCGACATCCTGCGGACCGGGCTGCGAGGGTCCCCCGGCACCGCCGGGACAGCTGAAGGAGCACAGACCTGACTGAGCCAGCGCCTCACCCTGTGATGGGTGAGGCCACTGATCCGCTCTTAGGTGGATGATAAGTCTGCTCAGGGACAGGACGCGGTAGCTGGCCGCTGCCGGGTGCCTCCCTGGCGCGAAGGAGGAGCATGCAAATGCTAATGGCCGATTCGTCCTATCCGCTGTTGAACATTTTCTGGTCGATGTTCATCTTCTTCCTCTGGATCATCTGGATCTGGATCCTGATCACGGTGTTCATCGACATCTTCCGCAGCCACGATCTGTCCGGCTGGGCCAAGACGCTGTGGTTCCTGTTCGTCCTGTTCATCCCGGTCATCGGTGTGCTGGTCTACCTGATCGCCCGCGGCGGCAAGATGCACGAGCGCACGGTGCGGCAGGCCCAGCAGCAGGACCAGGAGTTCCGCGCCTACGTGCAAGAGGCGGCGGCCGGCTCACAGAACTCAGCGGACCAGCTGGCCAAGCTGGCCGACCTGCGCGACCGGGGAGTGATCACCGCCGAGGAGTTCGAGCGCGAGAAGGCCAAGGTCCTGGCCGCTTAAGCGGCTGGCTTACCTGGGGCCATCTAGGCGCGGAGTCAGACGGCCCAGGGTCAGTGGCTGACCGGGGATCGCAGCTGGTGCCCGTCGTTCGCGTCGTCGGCCGGGCTCTCTTCTCCGACACCGTAGGTCGACAAGCCGAGGAGGTAGCCAAAGCCTGTGACGGCGAAGATAACTGCGAACGGCCACCACCAGCTGGCCCTGGCCGCGACCGCGATGGTCACGCCGGCGAACGCGGCGAACATGGTGACCTTCCCGGCCAGAGCCCACGATCGCTGGGCGATGAGCTGCTGGCGCTCATCAGGCCGGGAACCGGCCAGCGCATCCTCGTCGCTGTCCCGCCCGCCCCACACGTACGTGGCGATCGCGAGGGCGATCACGCCCACCTCGGCCACGATCGCCAGCACCCACCCATTGCCGCCGTGCACAACCCACGCAGCGGCGTATGCCGTCCCGGCAAGGGCAATGCCCACAGGCTTGCGCAACCGGGGCCGGATGAACTTCATCATGTGCCTGCCTCCTCGCCGACTGGGTCGGACATCTTGTCGACCGTCATGTCGAAGAACCGCGCGACCGCGAACGCCAGCGGCAGCGACGGCAGGTAACGGCCACCCTCGATGGAGATCACCGTCTGGCGCGACACGCCCAGCGCCGCGGCTACCTCAGCCTGCGACAGTCCCCGCTGGGTGCGTTGCCCCCTGACCCGGTTCCGCATGATGTAAAGGTAGCTTTACAATCCTCCGGATGTCAAGCGACCTTTACCAGGATGCCCGCTTTTCGGATCAGCCGGTGCCCTGGTGGACGGCTGGGCATCGATCCTGCGCGGCGCCGTGTTGCCAGCCACTGACGGCACCGACGCGGGTGAGGATCACGAGATGAGCAAGATCGCAGATACCAGCGAGCCCGCCAGCGA
This sequence comes from Streptosporangiaceae bacterium, assembly GCA_035518495.1. GTDB lineage: Bacteria > Actinomycetota > Actinomycetes > Streptosporangiales > Streptosporangiaceae > UBA9676. Next base: position 85,002 of record DATIXO010000072.1, on the reverse strand, counting down.
CCTAGAACGACTGATCGCCGGCCTATCGGAGTCCGGGCTGCTGGTCTTTGTCTTCGGCGCCGGTGCCGGCTGGTGCACGGCGCACCTGACCGGGGTGACAACGCCGGTGTTCCGCGGACCGGCCGACCGGCGCTGGTGGCACGTTGAACTCGGCGACGACATGGCGAGTTGGACGATGGACGTGCGGGTCGATGAGATCACCGGGGTCCGGTTCGTGCGCGGGCCCTACCCGTTCCCCTCGTTCCCTGGGCGGGAGGTCTTGACCGTGCAGTTCCTCGGGCCAGGCGGGGAGACGGCGCTCCACTGCTACGTGCACGACCTTTATGACGGCCAGCGGATGCGCCCGGAGAAGCTGGAGGCCTGGCGGGCGCTGCGCGAGCGCTACGGCAACCGCGACGAGTCCAGGGTCGATCGAGGCATCCTCCTGGCCCCGGCCGCCTGAACGTCAGCACCACCAGCACGAATAACCCGGCCCGCCGCCCGTTGGCGGGCGCGGTTCGTCGTCACCACCTCGCGGTGCTCACGGTCGACCGCGTTGACGATGCCGCCCGTCGCCTTGCCTGCCGGCAGGGAGCGGGCCATCCGCAGCGGGTCATCGACGGCCTCTTCGGCTTCGAGCAGCGCTTGGGCGCCCATCGACCCCGCTCCACCTGAGCGCCAGCGCAGGCCCTGGCGCGGGAGAACCATATCGGTATGGTGGGGAAGAAGCCGGCGCGGAAGGCAGCCGCATGGCGTTGGTGCTCGTGGTCGAGGACGAGGAGTCGTTCAGCGACGCCCTGTCCTACATGCTGCGCAAAGAGGGCTTCGACGTCACTATCTGCCCGACCGGCCCGGATGCGCTGGCGGCGTTCGATCGCAACGGGGCCGACCTGGTGCTGCTCGACCTAACGCTCCCCGGGGCGCCAGGCACCGAAGTATGCCGGAGCCTTCGCGAGCGCTCGGATGTGCCGGTGATCATGCTGAGCGCCAGGGACACTGAGGTCGACAAGGTGGTCGGGCTCGAACTCGGCGCCGACGACTACGTGACCAAACCGTTCACCTGGCACGAACTGGCCGCACGGATCCAGGCTGTGCTGTACCGCCGAGGCACAGGTCAAAGCAGGATCCCGGGTCATTAACCCGGGCATCGACGTCGGCCTGCGCGGGGTGGCGGCTGCGTCGTTCGCGGCGTGTACGGCCTCCCTGGGCGGCGGACGGAGCAGACCAGGGGGAACCGCCAGGGTTCTCCCTGGGGCGACGCAGTGATGGAACTCCTTAGCGTCATCCCTGACATAACCCCCAGGGAGGCGGCAATGGGTACAACCGAGGACCGCACCAGCGGCGCAAGTGGGATGGCGGAACAGCAGGTGCCAGGACTGGGGGGCAGCGAGCTTCGTGAGGGCTACGCCGAGCTCGGCGGCGAGAGGCTGCATTATGTCGAGGCCGGCGAGGGGCCGCTGGTCGTCTTGCTGCACGGCTTTCCGGAGTTCTGGTACGGCTGGCGGCTGCAGATCCAGCCGCTGGCGGCGGCGGGTTTCCGGGTCGTCGCACCGGACACGCGCGGCATCAACCTGTCGTCGAAGCCCGACGGCGTCAAGGCCTACGACGTCGGCCTGCTGGCCGCCGATATCCGGGACCTCATCCACGAACGCGGCGAGCAGTCCGCGCTGCTGGCCGGTCATGACTGGGGCGGGAGCATCGCCTGGGCCACCGCGATGAACCATCCCGAGGTGGTGGAGCGGCTGGCCATTCTCAACGCGGCCCATCCACGGAAGCTCTCGCAGGGACTGCACCACCCCAGCCAGCTCCGCAGGTCCTGGTATTTCTTCTTCTTCGACCTCCCGGACCTGCCCGAATCCGTCGTGCACGCCAACCACTGGCACTTCTTCCGGCACTTCCTGCACGACGCCCACCCGGCCTACACGCCGGAGGAGATGGATCGTTACATCGAGGCGTGGTCACAGCCGGGCGCGGCCACCGGGATGATCAACTACTACCGGTCCTCGGTGCGGACCCCGCCCAAGCAGGCCGCAGCGGCGCTTCGCCCGATCAAGGCGCCCACCCTGGTCATCTGGGGGGAACGCGATCGCTACCTCAACGAAGACCTGGCCGAGCCCGAGCACGACGATGTGCCCAACCTCGACCGCGTCGAGCGCCTGCCCGACGCCTCGCACTGGGTCCATCACGACGAGGCTGAGCGTGTCAACCAGCTGCTCACCGACTTCTTCGCCCCCGCCCTGCCGGCCAAGAGCTGACCCGGACTTCGACGGGGCGCCCCGGTCGAGCCCGGGATCGCCACGCTGCTGGTGTCCCCGGCCAGGGTCGCACTCGCCCTCGGCCGGGGTCCCGGCAAGCACCGGGCCCGGCGAACACGGCAACCGCCGCCGCAGGTACCGGCCCCGGCATGCAGGCGCCGCAATTCCCGGCCGGGCCGCCTGCAACGCCAGCCCGCCAGCGGCCGGGCGCAGCAGTCTCGCCGGGCCGTAGGCACGAGTCGTAGAGGAACTGGCGATGACCCAGATGTACCGCACGCTGCGGGTCGCCCCGAGCGATGAGGGTGTGCTCGGCGTGGTGATCGACGCGCCGCCGATGAACCTGATCGGACCGGAACTGGTGCGCGACCTGGTCGGGCTGCTCGGCGCGCTGGAATCCGGCCAGGAGACCAGGGTCATGGTGCTGGAGAGCGCCGACCAGGACTACTTCGTCCCGCACGTCGACCTCACCAAGGTCGCGGAGTACACCGCCGAAGCGGCCAAGGCGGGCGCCCTTTGACAGAGAACAGATCCAGCGCACGGCCAATACCGCACCGGCGGCGGCGATGCCAGCGATCGCCACCAGCAGCAGCCCCTGAAGCTGAAGCTGCGCGAAAACCTATGGCCGCAATTCGAGATCGCCGACCCCGAGCACCTGGCCGGTGAGGCGGTGGCCATGGTCGCTGAGCAGGTACGCGATCACGTCTGCCACCCGGTCGGGTGCGCACGGTCTGCGGACCTCGAGCGACACCGCGTTGACGGTGATGTCGCGCTCACGCAGCTCGAGCGCGAGCGCTCGCGTGAGCACGTCCGTGGTGGCCTTGGTTGCTGCATAGAGGGCGTGGGTCGTCAGGAATGAACCCTCCGCTGAGCTGGACAGGTTGACGATCGCACCGCCGTTGCGAAGGTGGCGGGCTGCTTCTCGGTAGACGATGAAGGTGGCCCGCGTGTTGATCCGGACCTGTGCATCGAATTCGCCGAGGTCGGCCTCGGCCAGTGGAGTCGCGGTGATCCGGCCGCCGACGGCGTGGACGACGACGTCGATGCCGCCGAACGCTGCGATCGTCTCGGCGAAGAGTCTCTCCACGTCCAGCTCGTCAGCGACGTCGGCGCGGACGGCCACTGCGTCGCTGTTGCCGGCGAGGATCGCTTCGACGGTCGACTCGGCCGCGCGCTGGTCGTGGAGGTAGTTGACGACGACGGCGTAGCCGCTGGCCGCCAGCCGGCGGATCGCCGCCTGGCCAACGCCGCGGGACCCTCCGGTGACGATTGCCACGCGGCCGGCAGGCGACCCGCCGAGCGCGATACTCATGGCACGAGTCTGGATGCCATCAGGCCGCCTCGAACCAGGGTGTTCCCCTGCCCCGATCACGGGCCTTATCGTTACGGCATGGCCGAACCCAGGGCGTCGGCCTTCAGAGGGCGTGCTGGCGAACGCCAAGCCCTCGACGGCCTGTTGGACCGTGTTCGTGGTGGCGAGAGCGCGGTGCTGGTCATCCGGGGTGAGGCGGGGATCGGCAAGACCGCGCTGATGCGCTACTGCGGGCGCCAGGCGTCTGGCTGCCGCCTGGTGCAGGTCGCCGGCGTGGAATCCGAGATGGAGCTACCGCTCGCGGCGCTGCACCAGTTCTGCACGCCGATGCTGAACCGCCTGGCCGCGCTGCCGGAGCCCCAGCAGCGCGCGTTGCGGGTGGCGTTCGGGTTAGCTGAGGGAACTGCTCCAGACCGGTTCATGGTGGGGCTGGGGGTTCTGAGCCTGCTGGCCGAGAATGCCGCCGCGCGGCCGCTGGTCTGCCTGGTCGATGACGCCCAGTGGCTGGATGAAGCCTCATCCCAGGTGCTCGGGTTCGTCGGGCGGCGGCTGCTGGCTGAACCTGTTGTCCTGTTGTTCGCGGTCCGGGAGGCAGGCGGCGGGCAGGCATTTCCTGGCCTGCCGGCGCTGACGGTCGAAGGTCTCACCGACGAGGACGCGCGGGCGTTGCTGACGGCCGCGGTCCCAGGTCATCTGGACGAGCGGGTTCGCGACCGGATCGTCGCCGAGACCCGGGGAAACCCGCTGGGGCTGCTGGAGCTGGCAAGAGGGATGAGCGAGGCCGAGCTGGCCGGTGGCTTCGCCGACCCGCCCAGGGCAAGCCTGCCTGGTCATCTCCAGGGCCAGCTCCAGGACCACTACCTGCGCCAGGTGCGGGCCCTGCCTGAGCCGACCCAGCAGCTGATGCTGCTGGCGGCAGCCGATCCCACCGGGGACGCCACGCTGCTGTGGCGTGCCGCACAGACGCTGGGGCTGGGACGCGATGCGGCGGCCGCGGCCGATGCGGAACAGCTGCTGAACATCGGCTCTCAAGTACGGTTCCGGCACCCCCTGGTCCGGTCGGCTGCCTACACGGCCGGGTCCCCAGAGGATCGCCGCGCCGCCCACCTGAAGCTCGCTGCGGCGACGGACGTGCAGGAGGATCCGGAGCGGCGGGTGTGGCACCTGGCTGCTGGGGCCACCGGACCGGACGAAGACGTTGCCACCGCGCTCGAACAGGCGGCGGCCAAGACCCGGGCTCGCGCCGGGCTAGCGGCCGCGGCGGCCTTCCTCCAGCGGTCGGTGGCCCTGACCGCCGAACCGGGGCGGCGCGCGGACCGAGCCCTGGCGGCTGCCCACGCGAACCTGCACGCCGGCGCCTTCGACACCGCGCTAGGCCTGCTGGCCCAGGCCGAAGCCGACTCGGTTGATGATCTCCAGCGTGCCCGCGTGGAGCAGCTCCGAGGACAGATCCAGTGGGCATCCGTCGCCGGGCGCGAGGCGCCCGTCCTGCTTCTGCAGGCTGCCAGGAAACTCGAATCACTCCATGTCGGGCTCGCCCGGGAGACCTACCTTTACGCCTGGGTGGCATCCTCCCTCGCTGGTCCTCTCGCAGGACCCGGCGGGCTCTTGCTGGAGGTTTCCCGGGCGGCACGAGCGGCCCTACAGCCGACGGGGACTCCGCGGCCCTGTGACCTCCTCCTCGACGGTCTGGCGACGATGGTCACCCAAGGGCGTGCGGCGGCAGAGCCGGCCCTGCGGCCAGCGGTGGACGCATTCCTCGGTGATCAGGTGTCCGGTGAAGAGTGGCTGCAGTGGGGGATTCTCGCCCAGATGGCGGCCATGGCCGTGTGGGACTTCGGCAGCTGGGTCGTGTTGAGCACCCGGCATGTCGAGCTCGCCCGCGCATCGGGCGCCCTCGCGCCGTTGTCCATCGCCTTGAACGGACGCGGAAGTGTGGCCACACACTGCGGCGACTTCGAGACAGCGACGTCGCTGGTCGCAGAAAAGGACGTCGTCAACGAGGTAACCGGGATCCGCCTGGCTTCGACCTGTGATCTGCTGCTGGCCGGGTACCGGGGCCGGCCCGCGGAAGCGATACCGCTCTTCTCGGCCACCACCGAGGACTCGATCGCCCGCGGGGAGGGAGGCGCTGTCCAGCTTGCCAGCTGGGCCGCAGCGATCCTCCACAACGGTCTCGGGCACTATGCGGAGGCGTTGGCTGCGGCGCAGCCGGCGACCGAGGAAACCTACCAGCCCTTGGGCACGCAGCTGGTGCTGCCGGAACTGATCGAGGCCGCCGCGAGAACCGGACAGGTGGAACTTGCCCGGGAAGCGCTTGACCGGCTGTCGGCGATGACGGCTATTGAGGGTTCCGACTGGGCGAAGGGCCTGGAGGCACGCTCCCGGGCGCTGCTCAGTGCAGGCAAAAGTGCGGAGCGCTGCTACGCCGAGGCGGTCGAGCGGTTCGGCCGCACACAGCTGCGGCCCGAGCTTGCCCGGGCCCACCTGCTCTACGGCGAGTGGCTCCGTCGTGAGCACCGACGGCTCGACGCGCGCCGTCAGCTGCGCGCCGCTTACCACCTGTTCGCCGTGATCGGCGCCGACGCCTTCGCCGAGCGCACACGCAGGGAACTGCTTGCCACCGGCGAGAAGGTCCGCAAACGCGAGGTCAACACCGACAACCAGCTCACCCCGCAGGAGGAGCACATCGTCCGGCTGGCCCGAGACGGACGCACCAACCCCGAGATCGGCGCGGAACTGTTCATCAGCGCCCGCACCGTTGAATGGCACCTCCGCAAGGTATTCACCAAGCTGGGCATCACCTCCCGCAGGGACCTCTACGACGCCTTCCCCCCACAAGGCCAGCACACGCCATCCCGCTAGACGTCGTCACAGAGGCCGAGCGTCGGCTGGCCGCGGCTGTTGCCGGGGCGGGAGCCGGGCGCTGCTGGCGCATGGCGAGCCGGGCTCGGGCAACACGGCGCTGCCGGAGTACCTGGCCGGGCGGTCGCGACAGACCGGGGTAACCGGCCAGGGTGTTCACGGGCGCCATGGGACGGCTCCAGGTGCGACCGTGCATGCCATAGCGATGCCGGCTTACCGCTAGGTCTTGTCGCGGGCTGGCCTGAACACGGTGCGGGCCGCTCCCGCAAGGCCAAAGGCCATAGGAGAGGTGGTCACCCCATGTCCCAGCAAACCGATATGAAGCCGACCATCGTGCTGGTGCACGGCGCGTTCGCCGACGCGTCCAGCTGGAACGGCGTCATCGGGCCGCTGCAGCAGCAGGGCTACACCGTCATCGCCCCGGCCAATCCGCTGCGCGGGGTGGCCGCCGACTCCGCCTACACCGCCAGCCTGCTCAGCCAGATCGACGGTCCGGTGCTGGTGGGCGGGCACTCCTACGGTGGCGCGGTCATCACCAACGCCGCGACCAGCGCCCCCAACGTCGTCGGCCTGGTCTACGTGGCGGCCTTCGCCCCAGATGAGGGCGAAAACCTGGGAGATGTCGAGGCCGGCTCCAAGGACAGCGTCCTGAACTCGGCCCTGGTCCAGTACACCTATCCGGCCGGACACGACGGGCAGACCTCGGTCGAGTTCGCGATCAACCCTGCAATGATCCGGGAGGCCTTCGCCGCCGACCTGCCCGCGGAGACCACCGCGCTGATGGCCGCCACCCAGCGCCCCGTCGCCGCCGCGGCGTTCAGCGACGCGTCCGGACCGCCCGCCTGGAGGAGGTTGCCGTCCTGGGCGGTGGTCGCCACCGGCGACAAAGCCGCCGGCGCCGACGTCGTCCGGTCGCATGCCCAGCGGGCGGGCGCCGACATCGTCGAGGTCGAGGGCTCACACGTGATCATGATCTCCCAGCCGCAGGCGGTGACCGACCACATCCTGAAGGCGGCCCGGGCCGTCGCCGACGCACACCGGTAGACGATAATAAGCACGCCACCCAAGATGAGCGAGATGGATATGGCACCGGTGAAACCGGGCACCAGCACATCATTTGGGCTTGTCAAGCAGGTCGATGCCGGGCGACTGAATGTCAGCTATGCCGAAGCAGGCCCGGCCGGCGGCCCGGCCGTCATGTTGCTGCATGGCTGGCCCTACGACATCCACAGCTTTGCCGATGTCACCCCGTTGCTGGCGTCGGCGGGCTACCGGGTCATCGTCCCGTTCGCCCGCGGCTACGGGACCACCCGCTTCCTGTCCGGCGACACCCCCCGTAACGGCCAGCAAGCGGCCCTGGCCGCGGATGTCATCGCGCACATGGATGCGCTCCACATCGACAAGGCCATCCTGGCCGGCTTCGACTGGGGGGCCCGGTCGGCCGGCGTCGTCGCGGCGCTGTGGCCGGAGCGTTGCAAGGCCCTGGTGCCGGTGAGCGGGTACCTGATCGGCAGCCAGGCCGCCAGCCAGGCGCCACTGCCGCCGCAGGCCGAGCACGCCTGGTGGTACCAGTTCTACTTCGCCACCGAGCGCGGCCGGGCCGGCTACGACGCCTACCGGCGCGATTTCAGCAAGCTCATCTGGCAGCTCGCCTCACCGGAGTGGGCCTTCGACGACGCCACGTTCGCGCGCAGCGCGGCCGCCTTCGACAACCCCGATCACGTCGCCATCGTGATCCACAACTACCGCTGGCGGATCGGCCTGGCCGAGGGCGAGCCGCAATACGACGACCTGGAGCGGCGGCTCGCCGGTTTGCCGGCCATCGCCGCGCCCACCATCACCCTCGAGGGCGACGCCAACGGCGCGCCGCACCCCGACCCCAGCGCCTACGCCGGCAAATTCACCGGCACATACGAGCACCGCACCATCACCGGCGGCATCGGGCACAACCTGCCCCAGGAAGCGCCGCAGGCCTTCGCCCAGGCGATCACCGACGTCGATGGCTTCTGACCGAGGAGGAGATGAAGATGCCCGCCCAAGACAACACCATCCACCCGTTTCAGGTCGGTTTCCCAGAGGCGGAGCTCACCGAGCTGCGGAGGCGCGTCAACGCGACCAGGTGGCCCGAGCGCGAGACGGTCACCGACGACTCGCAGGGCGTGCGGCTGGCGATGATGCAAGAGCTCGCGCGCTACTGGGGGACTGACTACGACTGGCGCAAGTGTGAGGGGAACCTGAACGCCCTGCCGAACTTCACAACCGAGATCGACGGGCTGGGCATTCACTTCATCCACGTCCGCTCCCAGCACGAGGATGCGCTGCCGCTGATCGTCACCCACGGATGGCCTGGCTCGATCATCGAGCAGCTGAAGATCATCGAGCCGCTCACCAATCCCACGGCGCAGGGCGCGAGCGCGGCGGATGCGTTCCATCTGGTGATTCCCTCGCTGCCGGGTCACGGGTTCTCCGCCAAGCCGGCCGCCACCGGGTGGGATCCCACCCGCATCGCACGTGCCTGGGTGGTGCTGATGAAGCGCCTGGGATACACCCGGTTCGTGGCGCAGGGCGGCGACTGGGGGGCGGCCGTCACGCAGCAGATGGGCATCCAGGCGGCGCCGGAACTGGCCGGCATTCACTCCAATATGCCTGGTACCGCCCCGGCCGCGATCAACAAGGCGGTCCAGCGCGGCGACCCGCCGCCACCGGATCTGTCAGCCGAGGAGAAAGCCGCGTACGAGCAGCTGAGCGGCTTCTATGCGAAGCACGTGGCCTATGCGCAGATCATGGCGACGCGCCCGCAAACGCTATACGGGCTGGCTGACTCACCCGCCGACCTGGCGGCGTTCATGCTCGACCACGGCGACGGCACCGGCCAGCCCGGGCTCGTGGAAAAGGCCCTTCAGGGACAGCTGCAGAGCCCCCTGACCCGGGACGACATCCTTGACAACATCACGCTGTACTGGCTGACGAACACGGGGGTTTCCTCGGCCCGCCTGTACTGGGAGAACAAGGCGGACTTCTTCGACGCCAAGCCCATCTCGATCCCGTTTGCCATCAGCGTCTTCCCCGACGAGCTCTATCAAGCCCCGCGGAGCTGGGCAGAGCGCGCCTACCCTCACAACCTCATCCACTACAACAAGCTCGACCGGGGCGGCCACTTCGCCGCCTGGGAACAGCCTGACCTGTTCGCCGCCGAAATGCGGGCCGCGTTCCGATCACTGCGTCAAGGGAGCCCGTCATGAGCAGCACCGTCGAGAACGCGACCGAGATACGCCCTTTCCGGGTGGACATGCCCGACGAGGCGATCGCCGACCTGCAGCGGCGCATCGCCGCGATGCGCTGGCCCAGCAAGGAACTCGTCGGCGACCGGTCGCAGGGCGTGCAGTTGGCGACGATCCAGGAACTCGCCCGCTACTGGGCGGCCGATTACGACTGGCGCGCGTGCGAGGCCAGGCTGAACGCACTGCCGATGTTCAAGACCGAGGTCGACGGGGTGGACATCCACTTCATCCACGTGAAGTCGCCGCACGAGAACGCGCTGCCGCTGATCATCACGCACGGCTGGCCGGGCTCGGTGATCGAGCTGCTCGGGGTCGTCGGCCCGCTCACCGACCCGGCCGCGCACGGCGGCTCCGCGGGGGACGCGTTCCACCTCGTGCTGCCGTCCATCCCCGGGTATGGCTTCTCCGCCGAGCCGGCCGAGATCGGCTGGCACTCCGGCCGTGTCGCGCAGGCGTGGCCGGAGCTGATGCGCCGCCTCGGCTATACCCGCTACGTCGCCCAGGGCGGCGACCAGGGCGCCGCCGTCACCGACGCGATGGGCCGCCAGGCACCAGAAGGACTGGCCGGCATCCACATGAACCTGCTCGTGACCGCGCTGGGCGGCGGCCCGATGCCAGCCGGCACCGAGGCCGAACGCGCGGCCCTCGAGCAGACCAAGACATTCAGGGCGAGCGGCTTCGGCTACTTCCTGGAGCAGGCCACGCGGCCGCAGACGATCGGCTACGCCCTGCTGGATTCACCCCTCGCCCTGGCGGCGTGGATGCTCGACCACGACACCGACGCCTACGAGAAGATCTCCCGCGCCTTCACCGGCGGGCGGCCGTCCGGCGGCCTCACCCGGGACCACATCCTCGACAACATCACGCTGTACTGGCTGACCGGCACCGGGGCCTCGGCGGCCCGGTCGTACTGGGAGAGCGGACGAGCCCAGGCCCTCGCGGCGGGACAGCCTCCTCCGCAGGTCAAGCTCCCGGTCGGCTTCACCACCTTCCCCGGCGAGATCTTCGCGGCCCCGCGCAGCTGGGTCGAGGCGTCCTACCCCAACCTCACCTACTTCCACGAAGCCGCCAGGGGCGGCCACTTCGCCGCCTGGGAAGAGCCCGAGCTGTTCGCGGCCGAGATCCGGGCAGCGTTCAAGCCGCTGCGCTAACGACACCTCGCCTGTGCGGGCGAACACCCAGCGCAGGCGGGCCCGCGTCAGCGCGGTGACGACCCCCCGGTGCCGCCACGCCAGCGACGTCCCGTGGACCGCAGCCGATCAGCGGGCCGGGCACGGCCCACTGTCAAGCGCCATACGGCAACACGGGTTGCCAGGCCGGCCATCGTGAACAAGGCTGAAGCGATGCCGGTTGATCATGTGAATGGGATTGAGCTGTATTGGGAGCACCGCGGCAGTGGCCCCCGGTTGCTGTTCTGCAACGGGTCGGGCACGACCCTGCAGACCGTCCGGCCGCTGCTCGATTCATTTGCTGGCACATTTGATCTGCTGGCGTGGGACTACCGTGGCTTGGGTCGCAGCGTCCCGCTGACAGGTCCTTACGCCATGGCCGATCTCGCCGCTGACGCCGCTGGCCTGCTGGAGATCGCCGGGTGGGACACCTGCCGGGTGCTCGGGGTGAGCTTCGGCGGGATGGTGGCGCAAGAGTTCGCCGTCACCAATCCGGATCAGGTTGAGCGCCTCGCTCTGGCGTGCACCTCACCCGGTGGCGGCGGCGGGTCCTCCTATCCGCTGCACAAGCTGCAGGGGCTCCCGCTGGAGGAGCGGCCTGCGGCGGAACTCAAGCTGGCTGACAGCCGCTGGGACGAGCGGTGGCTGGGAACCCACCCAGCAGATCGCGCGCTGGCCGAACGCCTGACCGCGGGGCAAGATCAGCAGGACCCAGCCGCCGTAGCCGCCTACCAGGCCCAGCTCGAGGCGCGCGCAGGCCATGACACCTGGGACCGGCTCGGCGCGATCACCTGCCCAACCCTGGTTGGCTACGGCAGCTACGACGGGATCGCGCCGGCTCAGAACAGCACCGCGATCGCATCGCACATCCGCGGAGCCGAGCTGCGCGGCTACGAAGGCGGGCATTTGTTCCTGTTCCAAGACCCGGCCGCGCTACCGGAGTTCGTGGCATTCCTCCAAGCACCATCGAGCTGATCCCGGCCCGGGTCTGGCGGTCAGCCGCCGGAGACGGGCGCCGTGCTGATCGCGCCGAGCGCCTCCTCGATCGAGCGGGGCGAGCAGTCCTTTACCTTCATCGATATGCCGATGTGCAGCAGCCCTGACCGGAGTTGCAAGACCGCTGCCACCGCTCTTGCCGACAGCGTTCCGTCCGGTCCGGCGTGGCCGACGGCGAAGATGGTGGCGCCGGCCTGCAGCTGGCCCAGGCTGGCGTGGGGTATGACGACGAGCGTGCTGCCGGAGGTGGTCACCGGAATCCGGGTTCCGCTGGATGTCACGAGGGTGAAGCCAGCGGTGCTCGCGTCCGATACCGTCCCCTGGACAGGGACGAAGCCCGGTGGGTTCACCGCGCTGAACGGCTGTCCGACGGTGACGATAGCGGCCTCGATCGTCCCGCCGGACGTGGAGCCCCGCACCATGACTGATGCGCCGTCCGTGATGTCGCCCAGCAGCGGTCCGGACATGGACACGAATGTGGTCGCCGTCGTGGTCACGGTCACCGGCTGGCCGCTGGCCGCCTTGATGACCAGGCTGCTGCCGTTCACTTGCTCGAGCGTCCCGTCAGCCAGCTGGATCTGGGAGCACCCGGTGACCGCGGTGAGGGCCGTCCCGGTGCCGGGACCGGACAGGTGCACGTGCACGTATCCGGTCACCTCACCGAGCCCCACGAGCAGGGCGAGCGCGGCTGCCGCGCTGCCGGCCACCAGCATGACGCGCCGCCAGGGGCCCGCCAGTACACGCCGTCGGGTACGCCGCGGCCGGCCAGGCTGGGCCGTCTCGGCCGCGGCGGCTGCCAGGCCGCGAACCCCGTCGGCAACGAGGTTCCACCGGTTCGCTTCGCGCTGGCAGTGCTCGCAGCCGGCGAGGTGCTCCCGGGCCCGGTCGTCTATCGGCTGGCCGGCGGCCCCGGCGATCAGGTTCCCGAGGTCCAGATGGGGGGAACGGGTGCCAGTAGGGTCTGCGTTCATCGGTTCTGGCCCTTCTTGTCAAGAATCCGGCTCAGCGCGGTGCGCGCCGCGGTCAGGCGGCTTTTCACCGTCCCGACCGGGATCTCCAGCACGCCCGCGACCTCGGGAAGGCTGAGCCCGGAGCCGAAGGCAAGGCCCAGTACCTCCCGATGGGCCGATGCGAGCTCCCGGATCGCACCCCGCACCTCGGCCAGTTCGGCCCGGTCCAGGGCCATGACCTCCGGCCCCGGATCAGAACCCGGCTGATCGGCCAGGAAGGCGTCATCCACCACCCGCAGCCGCTGACCTCGCAGCCGGTCCCGGGTCTGCCGCCGGGCGATGGCGATCACCCAGGACCGCACTGACGACTCGCCCCGGAAGGAGCCCGCCCCGCGCCAGACAGCGAGCATCGTGTCCTGCACAATCTCCTCAGCCAGCACCCGCTCGCCGACGACCAGCAGAACCTGCGCAAACACCACCCGGCCGTGGGCACGGTAGAACGCGGCCATCGCATCCTCGTCGCCCTGGCCGATCCTGCGGAGCAACCCAGCATCGTCGCGGGCAGGGTCGTGACTGGCGGTGAAGGTTGGTGCGCCGACGCCCTGGTGCGGATCGTTCACCGATAACCTCCCGAAAGGATTCGTTCACAGAGTAAGTAGCAGCAAGCGACGCCGCGGTTTGCTCACCGCCGGGGTTTCTCGCTCATCGAGCCCGAATATCGTGGTAGCCGGGCTTTGCCGGCCCGGCCGCCACGGCGCGCGCAGGCCTTTACCGCCTCACAAGCTGCCGGGCCGTCTGATCATGGGAGCCGGGTGGCGGGCAGAGCTGTGGTCACCTCGGATGCAGCCCTTCATGTCAGGCTTTTCCGGGGCTACCCGGCGCGTCGGCCGAGCCGGGGCGGGTCAGTGCGAGCGGGTCGACGACCCGGTCGAACAGTTCCTCGCTGACGCCATTGGCCAGCGCGGCCTGCTTGAGCGTCAGGTCGTGGTCGATGGCGTAGTGGGAGATGGCCGCGGCCTTGCCATAGCCGATCACGGGCGACAGGGCGGTGACCATCATCACCGACCGGTCGATGTTCTCCTTCAGCCTGGCCTCATTGAGCTTGGTGCCCTCGACCATGAACTCGCGGAAGTGGTCGCACGCGTCGGCCATGATCAGCGCCGAGTGCAGGTAATTGCTGATCAGGATCGGGCGGAAGGTGTTCAGTTCGAAGTTGCCCTCGGCACCCCCCATGGTCACAGCCACATCGGACGCGATGACCTGGATGGCGACCATCAGCATGGCCTCGGCCTGCGTGGGATTGACCTTGCCGGGCATGATCGACGACCCCGGCTCGTTCGACGGGAAGATCAGCTCACCGATGCCGGTGCGGGGACCCGAGCCCAGCCAGCGCAGGTCATTGGCGATCTTGAACAGGGTGACGGCCGCGGCCTTCAGCCCGCCGTGTGCGCGCACCATCGCATCCAGCGTGCCCTGGGCGGTGAACTTGTTGGCAGCGGTCTCGAAGGGGGCGCCCGTCATCGCGGCGATTTCGGCCGCGACCTCCTCACCGAACCCAGCCGGGGCGTTCAGCCCGGTCCCGACCGCCGTGCCGCCCATCGCCAGCTTCAGCAGGCCGCGGGTGGCGTGCCCGGCCTCGGCGATCGCGTCATCGAGGGCTCCGGTGTAGCCGGACCATTCCTGGCCGACGGTCAGCGGGGTGGCATCTTCCAGGTGAGTCCGGCCGATCTTGACGACATCGGCCCACTTTTTCCCGTTGCGCTCGGTCGCGTCGCGGAGCCGCCGGAGCGCCGGGATCGTCCTGCCCGTCGCCATCGTGTAGGCGGCGATGTGCATCGCGGTGGGGAAGGTGTCGTTGCTCGACTGGCTCATGTTGACGTGATCGTTGGGGTGGACCGGCTCCTGTGAGCCGAGCGTCCCGCCCACCAGCTGGATGCACCGGTTGGAGATGACCTCGTTCACGTTCATGTTGGACTGGGTCCCCGAGCCCGTCTGGAACACGTACAGCGGGAACTCCTCATCCAGCGCCCCGCTGATCACCTCGTCGCATACCCGCTCGATCAGCTCGCCCATCCAGGCAGGCAGCCGGCCCGCCCTGGTGTTGACGACCGCCGCCGCCTTCTTCACATATCCGTAGGCGTGATACACCTCTTTCGGCATCCGGTCGTTGCCGATGTTAAAGTGCTCCAGGCTGCGCTGGGTCTGCGCGCCCCAGTACCGGTTGGCGGGCACCTCCACCTCGCCAAGGCTGTCGAACTCCCGCCGCATCCCGGTGACATCAAGGCCGATCGGCAGATCAGCGATCTCCGGCGCCTGCTCGTTCGCACCCGTCATGACATCCGTCCTCGGACACTGATACGCGGTCCGCCGGGCGCTGCTCCGGACCACGCCCGGGCACGTATCGGTGGGGACGGCCACCAGCACCGGGCACACCGAAGACGCGCCATTGGCTCGGCCGAAGCGTAACCTCCCAGGAAGGGACCGGGAAGCCCGCATCGGCACATGGGTGACCCGGCACGACACCGGCCGGAGGGCAGCGTCCCCACCTCACCTGTGAGCAGTGTTACCGGGTGACGAGGGGGCAGCTGCCTCATCTTCCAGCCACCGGCTGGATGCCAGGCGCTCCCCTGTGCCGCGGCTGCCTATGGCGTCCGGTTCCCGTCGATCTGGTCGAAGTCGCCGTGACCGTTGCTGCTGCCGCCACCGCCCGACCACTGCCACATGAGCGCGTACTTGGACGCGCTGGACTGGCCGCCGAAGAAGCGCGCGCAGGTGGTGGTCCCGGACAGGCACCAGCCGTACGGGTGGTGGGCCAGGCTTGAGGTGAACGACTCGTAGGTCCACTCGTAGGTGTTCGGGATCTTGGAAGCGGTACCGGTGCCGAAGATCGACGCCCAGATGTCAGGGGCCGAGTACACCCCGGCCTTGTACGAGGAGTGGCCGGTCAGGTACGTGGCGAACCCGTTGAGGTCGGCCCTGTCGACGGCCGCCGGAATATAGCTGATCCTGACCGTGCCGCTGCACGGCGAGGTGTACACCGAGTTCCAGCCGTTGTCGTCAGCCGGTGTGTAGTTGGGCGCGTTCCCCGGGATCTCGATGTCCATGAACACCACCGGGTAGGTGATGTGGTGCTTGGGGATGTCGGACAGCGCCCAGGCGGCCTGCCGCCTTCCCCACGCGTTGGCCTCAGCGGTCGTGCCGTTGTAGTGCGGGTCGACGCCCGGCCCGGCCATGAACCAGTACGCGCCGCTGCCGATGCCCTGGTGGTAGGTGTTCAGATTGGTGTTGGCCTGCCCGCCGTTGGCCCACGACCAGACGATGATCCCGCCGCAGCCTTCCCGGTGCGACCAGTTGCCGACCATCCCGATGTAGCCGCCGTAGGCGCCGCCGATCACGGGCTCGCTGTAGGGCGCTGAGCCGGAGATCGTGATCGTCCGGCTGTCGGTCCCGTACCAGAACCCCGCGGGGCCATCGGCGGCGGCCACCGCCGCGACGCCGCCCTGCCGCGGCGCGGCGCCGGTGGATACCGCGGCGTTGCCCGCCCCGGCCGCGGCCAGCACCAGCAGCAGCGCGGCACCGCCCGTGACTAATGCGGCCGGGCCGATCCCCCGGCCGCCTGCGCGTGATGGGAACACCCGCCATGCCATGTCGCCACCGCCTGTCCCGGCCGCGGGCTCCGCGCCCGCTTCCCGCACCGCAGCGTAGGCTCCCGGCGAGCCCACACCCTGTCTTTACCCTGTTTCCCCGGCGTTTCCAAGGGCCAGGAGCCAGCCGGCCACCGGGACGAACGTCCGGAAACCGGCTGGCTCACATCGCTGGCGGAAACCGGCTGGCTCACATCGCTGGGCCCCGCCCGCGCCGGGGCCGGCCGCCCTGGCATCAGGCGGGCAAGGCCGCCGATCCGGGCGATGGGTCCGCCTGCCCCGGGAGCGCCACCGGCTGTCAGGCGGCGTACTTCTGCACCAGGTCGCCGACCCGCGGCAGCGCGGCCTGGATGTGCTTGCTGGCGCTGCCGCGGACGGCCTTGTACGCCTTGATGATCGTGGGCCGGTTGGAGGCCGCGCATCGGTCATCGGTCACCGAGAGCAGGGCCTCCGACACCTCCTCGCCGCGCTTGGCCAGGTAGTCGCCGAACCCGGAACTGCCGGAGGTGCTGAAGTCGGCCCAGTACGGCTCGAGATTGTCCACCATCTGCGGGAGCATGGACTCCACCATGTAGCGGACGTGGCCAGGCATGAAGGTGTTCACCGTCTTGTACGCGAGCTTGACCGCGTTCCCGGAGATGCCCGACTTGTCCGAGACCTCCTGATCGATCAGCGTGAAGCAGTCGGCGACCACCTCGGGCTGGGTGTCCGGCGCGAGCAGGATCTGGTGAAGCGTGGCTGCCATGGGTATGTTCTTCTCCTTGTTGCCGGTGGCTGCTGGGCGGTGCCCACTGGATGCCGCACGCATGCTGCAATGCGCCGCCCGTCACTAGACGGACAGCGCGCCACGGGGGTTTACCGTCCCGGCCGCGCTGCGGAAGAGCTCCGCATCTCGGAGCGCGCCTGCCTATCCCCGTGACCAGCGGAAAACGGCGGCCGCTGCCGCGATCTGACCGGCGCGGCAGCGCCAGCCAGAGCGGCCGACGCGGGCCCATCCAGGCCATCGACCACCGCCGGTCCCGCGGCTTACAATCAGGCTGCACCCCCGCTGGGAGGCCCGCCTGAAGGGAGCCCTCCCATGTCCCTGCTCCCGCCCGCCTACCGCGGGGCCCCCTACCACCAGCCCCGCCCGCCGTCCCGGCGGCGCCGGGCCGTGCGCCTCCTCATCCTGGTCCTGATCTTCGCAGCGGTGCTGTCCCTGATCGTCATCACCGGCGCTGCGATCATGCGGGCCGGCGTGCCGTAGGCCACCACCCAGCCGGCCCGGCCAGGCCCACCGGCCTGACCGGCCCCACCAGCCCGCCAGGGCCCACGGCGAATGTCCTGGTTCAGGCATGCCATTAGTAAAGAAAATGTAAAGTGACGTCGTGGCTGTGGCGCGGCTCGGCTTCCCGCGGAGAGCCCAGCGGACGCCGGGCATGGCGCGCAACCTCTCGAGCAAGCCCCGCCGAACGGGAGGCGTCATGAGCATCGCGGAGCACCGCCGTGGCTGACGGCCCGGGCAAGGTCCTGGCCAACGGGATGGCCGACGTCGAGCACTACCTGCGGGCCGAAGGCCTCACCAGGGACGAGATCGGGCAGAGCCTCGACCTCGCCGCGGAGACAGGCGAGTACGTCATCGTGGGCAGCCGGCCGGATGTCCTCTACTTCGAGTACGGCGACTACCGGATCGAAGAAGGCGGCATGTACCTGGACGAGTACGGGGACTGGGACGAGCACGCGTGACCCTTTCGGCCGCCTTCCGCGTCTAGGTAGGTACGGAGGGTCACCTGATCCGGGCGATCCGTTGCGAAGGTGGGGGGCATGGAAGGCGTAGGCACGCTGCCGGCGGCGGTCCTTGCCGCTGACGTCGTCGAGGTGGCCGCGGCCGGCCCTGGCCTGGCGGTCCCGTACGCGAAGAAGCCGGCGGCCCGGCAGGTGCCCCGGTGGGAGGCTGAGGCCCGCGACCGCGTGCGGACGGCCGTGCGGCGCTTCGCCGGGCCCATGGCCGGCCTGGTGGCCCGTGACGCCAGCGAGGGTGACACCCGGCTGCTGGTCACCGACTTCCTGTGCGACGGGCTCGGGTACGGCACGTACGCCGACCTCACCGCCGAATACCAGGCCGAGGGGGAGTTCGCCGGCTACGGCGTGCGGGCCGGCCGGCAGGTCGTCGCGTTCATCGAGGTCAAGCGCGCCGCGGCCAGGCTGGCCCCGCAGCACCTGCACTGGGCCGGGAGGCACGCGGCCAGCGCGGGCGCCGAATGGGTGATCCTCACCAACGGCCAGACATGGCAGGCCTGGCATCTGACCGCGGGTCCCCCGGCGGTGCTCGACTCGGTGCTGGAGGCCAGCCTGCTCGGTGAGGACGGCTCCGCCCAGCAGGCGGACATCCTGTTCCAGCTGTCCAAAGAGGCGTTCCGGCATCACGTCATCGACGGGCTGTGGCGGCTGCGGGCCGCCACCTCCGCCACCTCCCTCGGGACCGTCATCACCAGCGGCCCCGTCATCGACCAGATCCGCAAGGAGCTCCGGCGCCGGACCGGCCACGACCTGGACCCCGCGGAACTGAGCGACCTGATCAGGTCGAGCGTGCTGAGGCCGGACACCCGGCACCGGCCGCGCCGGCCCACCACCGTCGTCTGCGGGATACCCGTGGGGCGGATGGAGGACCTGGCCGGATGAGCCGCGGCCAGGCGCCAGGACCCGTTACCCGGGTGCCCCGGCCGGCGCGCGCTGCAGCTGACGGGCACCGCGCGCCGCGGACGGCTCGGGGCCGCGCAGCAGCAGGCCCTGCGCACGGGCGCCCAGCGGCTCCATCAGCGTCGGGTCGTCGGCCAGCAGGCGCTGATGCAGGCTGCGCAGCTGCGGGCCAGGCTCCAGGCCCACTTCAGCGATCATGATCCGGTGCCCCGCCCGGTAGATGCTGAGCGCGTCCGCCCGGCAGCCCAGCCGGTACAGCGCCAGCATGAGCTGCCCCCGCATCAGCTCACGCAGCGGCATCGCAACCAGCCAGGCGGACAGGTCGGCGGCGACCACTTCCGGGCGCCCGAGCGCCAGATCCGCCTCGGCCTTGGCCTCGACGGTGAGCACGCGGCGCTCCTCCAGCGGGCCAGCGGCCGCCCGGAGCGAGGGCGAGACCGCGTCCGCGAAGGCGGGTCCCCGCCAGAGGGCCAGCGCGTCGGCGAACAGCTCCGAGGCCGGGCCCGGCTCACCGGCGGCCAGCGCCTTCCTGCCCTTCGCCGTCAGCGCGTCGAACTCGGCCAGGTCGAGCTGAACGCATTCGCGGCACAGCGCGTAGCCCGGCCCGGTGGTCAGCAGCGGCCCACACCCGCCGCGCGCGGGCTGGCCAAGCGCCCGCCGCAGCGCGCACACATGTGCCTGGATCTTGGTCCGCGACGTGGCCGGCGGCCTGAGCTGCCAGATGGTTTCGGCCAGCCGCCCGACGGTCACCGGCCTGCCGTGCTCCAGGGCCAGCGCGCCGAGCACCGCGCGCTGTCCCTGCCCGGCCAGCGGGATGGCCTGGCCATCCCGTGCTATCTCGATCGACCCCAGTACCCTGATGTGCACCGACACTGTCGTCTCACCTGCCCAATCCCTAGCGCAGCCCGTACGCGGGAGCACCCGCGGGCCGCCGCCCGGGGACCTGAGCCTCAGCTGGCCGGTCCCCTCCCTGTGAGCAGCTGGATCCGCGCCCAGGGATGGCGGCGGCGGTTACAACTGTCTACGGCCCGGCTAACCGACCGCTGTCAGAATCGGGGTGAGATCTCACCAACTCCGTACGGGCGGGCAGATCCCGCACAGCCGAGGGACAAGCCGGGCATTTGCCATGAAGACCGTCTGAAATATGCGCTTTCGGCCCGGCAGCTAGAATCCGGGTGCGAGCCCCCGGTCCCACGACTAGGCGAAGGAGCCCTTAATGAGTGCCACCGAGCAGTACCTGGCCAGCAACGCCCGCTACGCGGAGACGTTCTCCGGCCCGCTGCCCTTGCCGCCATCCTCCCACGTCGCGGTCGTGGCCTGCATGGACGCCAGGCTCAACGTCTACGCCATCCTCGGGCTCAGCGACGGCCAGGCACACGTGATCCGCAACGCCGGCGGCGTCATCACCGACGACCAGATCCGCTCCCTGGCCATCAGCCAGCGGCTGCTCGGCACCACCGAAATCATCCTCATCCACCACACCGACTGCGGCATGCTCACCTTCACCGACGACAGCTTCAAACGCTCCATCCAGGACCAGACCGGGATCAAGCCCGCCTGGTCCGCCGAAGCCTTCCCCGACCTCGACGAAGACGTACGGCAGTCCATCGCCCGCATCAAAGCCAGCCCCTTCATCCCGCACAAAGACCAGATCCGCGGCTTCGTGTTCGACGTCGCCACCGGCAAGCTCAACGAGGTCACCTGACTGAGGCGAGGCCGGCGCGAGCGGGCCGCGGGCGGCTCAGACGGTACCCACCGCGGCCAGGACGGCGAGCAGGAAGGTGGTCAGGGCAAGCACGCCGTGACTGGCCGGGATGAGCGCCGCCGCATGCCCCCTGGGCCGCCGCGGCCGGGCCGGGGCAGCGGTGGCGCTGGCCAGCACCTCCTCGATCAGCCTGCTGGCGAGCGCCGCATCGGTGAGCGCGTGGGTGAGCGTGGCATCGGTGAGCCTGCTGGCGAGCACGTCTTCGGCGGGCGCGGCGAACTGGCCGCCGCCGCCGACCCGCCCCACGCCGCCCGGGTTCGGGTAGGGCGTCCACAAGGTGACGGTGGACAGGCCCAGCCCGATCGCTGGCATGAGCACGAGCACGGCCGACCAGGCCAGCGGCGGCCAGCGGGTGATGGCGTAGGCCGCCCACAGCGCCAGCCCGGTGGTGGCCAGGCTGGCGTGCCCGATGACCACTCCCGGGCCCATGCCCTCGCGCCTGGCGCGCTGCTCGCGCAGCCCGCCGTGGGTGATCCAGCTGCCGAGCATGAAGGCGCCAATGCCGGCGGTCAGCAGCCAGGATATGAGCGTGGCAGTCGGGAGCACGGTGCTGGCAGCGTATACGCCTTCCCGCGGGTGGGCCAGCCTGCCTGCTGGCGGTGGGCCAGGCTGCCTCTAGCGGTGGGCCAGCCTCCGGTGACGGGCCGGGCGGCCGCCCCCGCCGCCTGCCTCAAACGCCGGCAGCGTGAACGCGTGCCGCACAGTGGCGATGAGCCACAACGTGACCGTCAGGGCGACCAGGGCCGCCAGCGCGGCCGGGCTGCCGGTGACCAGCCCCATCACCGCGGCGGCGAGCGCGGCGGCCCCCAGCAGGCCGGCCAGCGCGAGATACACGCGCACCACGGCGGAGTCGGCCGCGGTGGCCAGGCCAGCCGCCGTGCTGAGGGCGCAGCCGCCGGCCACCCCCAGGATCAGCACCACGGCGGCCGCGCCCCGGGCGCCGGAGATCAGCCACAGGTGCGTGCCGCCCAGGAACGCCAGGTACACGGCGATGACCGCCCCCATGGCCAGTGTGGAAACCGCATCTCTCCAGGTCAGCATCATGGCCCGCACCTCCATCGCCCTTATGGGGCAGCTACCTTCAGGGTCGCGCCTGCCGGGGCGCATGGGCATGGGCGAAGGTCACCGCCTGGGCGCCGACGGTCCTCCGCTGCTGCTACCGTCGCGCCCTAAGGGGATCGTCGCGCCCGCTGGGGGGAGTCAGAGCATCACCGGGGATCCGATGATCGAGCTTGAGCTGGCCGACTGGCGCCGGCGCGTGAGCGAGCTGTACGCGGCCGTGCGGGCGGAGCCGCGCCCCGAGCGCGGGCACGCGCTGTGGCGGGCCGACCGCGACGAGCTGTTCCGGGCGCACCCGCAGAGCCCGCTGGAGCCGGGTGACCCGCTCCGGGCCACCGGCCTGCCCGTGTGGCCGTACGACCCGGGGCTGCGGTTCTCGCTGCCGCTGCGGCCCGCCCCCGTGCCAGCGGAGCTGTCGCTGCCGGCCGGCCGCGACGGCACCACGAAGCTGCGGCTCGCCGGGCAGGTCGAGCTGCCCGCACCGCTTCGCGCGGTGGTCGATGTGTGGTGGCTGGAGCAGTACGCGGGCGGGCTCTTCCTGCCGCTGCGGGACGGCACCGCGGGCACCACCAGCTATGGGGGCGGGCGGTACCTGCTCGACGCGGCCAAGGGCGCCGACCTCGGCGGCGCCAACGGGTCCCTGGTGGTGGACCTGAACTTCCTCTACCACCCCTCGTGCCGCTACAGCATCGACTGGGTGTGCCCGCTGGCGCCGCGCGGGAACACCATCACCGCGCCGGTGCGCGCTGGGGAGCGGCTGTGACCGGCCGGCCGGGCTCAGCCCTCCGGCCCGGCTCGGTTCTCCCAGCCGGATCAGTCCTCCAGCAGGGTGCTGGGGTCGGCGGGAACGTCCACCGCGTGGGAGGCGAGCGCCGCCAGCGGCACGACCTCCAGGGCCCGCTCATGGGTTGACGCCAGCACCACCGGCGCGGCGGCGCCGTCGCGGTGCGCCCGCAGCCAGTTCACGGCCGTCACGCACCACCGGTCCCCCGGCACGAGCCCCGGAAAGCGGAACTCCGGCACCGGTGTGGACAGGTCGTTACCGATCCGGCGCTGATGCGCCAGGAACTCCGCGGTGACCACGGCGCAGATCGTGTGACTGCCCAGATCCTCCGGGCCGGTGCTGCAGCAGCCGTTGCGGTAGAAGCCGGTGAGCGGGTCGGTGCCACATGGCTCCAGCTCACCACCAAGGACATTGCGCTCGCCCACCCCTGCAGTATCCCCACCCGCGGCGCACCAGACAAACGCCGCCGGGTGCGGGCGCCGGGCGGGGGCGTCAGATCCGGGGCGTCGGCTCGTGAGACGCCCCGAGGGCGCGCAGCGACTCCTCGAAGGACATCAGCCGGCCACGCACCTGCGCGGCCTCCGGGCTGCCGGGCCCGCCAGCCCCGCCCGCGGCCTGCTCGTCCGCCATGGCCGAGCGCAGGGCGCGCAGGGAGCCGAGCGTGTCCTCGACCTGCATCCGGTCTTCTTCACCCGGGGCCCGCTCCCGCAGCCGGTACAGCTCCTGCGAGAGCTGGTCCGCGCGGGCCTGCAGGCCCGCCCAGCGACCAGCGGCGTCCCCCGCGGCCGGTGCCGCTGTTTGCCCGGCCATGCGCACCGCGTCGGCCAGCGCCTGGCCCTCCGCGTAGGTGTCGACAACCGCGGAGCGCCAGCCGGACGCGGCAGCCGAACGCCGGCCGGACGCGCGCGCGATCCACACGATCAGGGCGATGAGGACGAGCGCGCCCAGCGCAATCCACAGCCACAGCAGCGACGAGCCACTACTGCTCGCCGGCGCCGTGGAGGCCTGCGCGGCCGCAGTCGGCACCACGGTCGTCGGCACCACGGTACTGGGCACCACGGAGGGTGCCGCGGTGGGTGGCGCGACACTGCCGGTCCGGCTGGGAACCAGGCTGGAGACCGCGCTCTTGACGGCGCCGCCGTTGATAGGGCCGTTGCTCCCGCACCCGGCCGCCAGGGACCCCATGGCCAGTGCCATCGCGGCCACGGCCAGCCCATTCTTGAGCCGCTTCATCCCCGTCCTCCCATCGTCCCGCGCAAGCTGCGTGCCAGCGCCCCATCCAGGCGCCTGCAGGACACGAACGCAAGCCTGCATCTCACGCCCGGCCGGGGTCCTCACCCTCTGGGGGTGGACCGGGTCAGCGCGGCTTGCGCGCCTCGATCAGGAAACGCTGGGCATGCGAAACGAATGGCCCACGCACGCGGATGCGCTCATGCATGCGGGCGAGCTGAGCCCGGTAGCCGTCCGCGACCAGTTGCTCAAACGCCGGCTCGCCGCTCACCCCGGCAGCGTCGCAGCCGGCCGCGGCCGCCGCAACGGCTTACCCCGCGCCCGGCGGGCGGAGCCTGGCGAACAGGTCATCCTCGGGGACGGGGGCCCCGGTGGAGTCGCTGGCCCGGATGAAGCTCTCCCGGCCGAAGACCGCCTCGGCGACGTCCGGCGGGACCTTGCTGAACCACGAGTCCTGTATCTGGCTGGCGTGCGCGAGCAGGGCGTCCCGCTTGCGGCTGAGCACCGGCCGGATGTCGATCGTGGTGGTGATGCGCTGCTCGGTCTCGGCCATCTGCCGCATGATCTCCGGGTCGGCGGGCCGGCGGTCGGGCACGTCCACCCCCGCGTCGCGCAGCGCCTGCCACATCTTCTGCCAGTCGCTGCCGCGCATGGCGGTGAAGTAGAGCTTGGCCGGGATGCCGGTGCCCGCCGCCGCGGCGGCGGCCGCCTGGGCCGTGTGCACGTGGTCGGGGTGCTGGTAGGGGCCCGCGGCGTCGTAGGTGATCACGACCTGCGGCCGGTACCGCTCCATCAGGGCGCCGATCCGGGCGGCCACCTCGGCCAGCGGGACGTTGCAGAACGCGCCGGGCCGGTCCTTGTAGTCCCAGTCCGGCATGCCGGAGTCGTGGTAGCCGAGCGGCTCGAGGTCGCTGACGCCCAGGATCTTGCAGGCCTGGCGCAGCTCCGCGAGCCGCAACTGCGCCACCGCCTGCTCATCGTGACCGTCCTGGCCGGGCTTGACCCCGCCGGGCGCATCCCCGAACTCACCGTTCGTACAGGTGACGACGACGGTACGGACCCCCTGGCCGCTGCAGGCGGCCAGCACGCCGCCGGTGCTCGACGCCTCGTCGTCGGGATGCGCGTGCACCGCCATCAGGGTGAGATCATCTGCCATGTCCCCAAGTTTGCCGTACGGACCTGCAGCGCCGGGCCACGGCGCAGGCCACAATGATCATCTCCGGTACCGAAGGATGGGGAGTGGGGATGACCGATCCAGGCGCTGCCAGCACGCCGCCATGGCGGTTCGACGACCTGCGGGCGCTGTTCGTCAACTGCACGCTGAAACGCTCACCGGAGGTCAGCCACACCCAGGGGCTGGCCGACCGCAGCATCGCGATCATGAGGCGGCACGGGGTCACCGTGGATGTGCTGCGCGCCGTCGACCTCGACATCGCCACCGGGGTGTGGCCTGACATGACCGAGCACGGCTGGCCCTCGGACGCGTGGCCGCGGATCTACCAGCAGGTGCTCGCCGCCGACATCCTGGTGCTGGCCGGCCCGATCTGGCTCGGCGACAACAGCTCGGTGATGAAGCGGGTGATCGAGCGGCTGTACGCGTGCTCGCACCTGCTCAACGACGCCGGGCAGTACGCCTACTACGGCCGCGTGGCCGGCTGCCTGATCACCGGCAACGAGGACGGCGTCAAGCACTGCGCGATGAACGTCCTGTACAGCCTGCAGCACCTGGGATACACGATCCCGCCGCAGGCGGACGCCGGCTGGATCGGCGAGGCGGGGCCGGGGCCGTCCTACCTGGACCCCGGGTCGGGCGGGCCCGGCAACGACTTCACCAACCGCAACACCACCTTCATGACGTGGAACCTGCTGCACCTGGCCCGCATGCTCAAGGACGCCGGCGGCATCCCCGCGCACGGGAACCAGCGCTCGGAGTGGGAGGCCGGCTGCCGCTCCGGCTACGGCAACCCCGACTACCGTTAAGATCCCGGGCCCGTAAGATCCCGGGCCTGGCGGGCCGCGGGGGCGGGCCAGGATCATCGGTACAGGCGAGCCGCGAGCTGGCGGGGGAAGCGGCCAGGCCGGGAAGCGGGCCGCGGTGACCATGGACGAGCCGGGCAGGCGGCACCGGTGGCGGCCAGCCGCACCGGGCGTCGCCACGCTGCGCTCCTACCAGCGGCCCTGGCTGCGCGGGGACCTGATCGCCGGTGTGACCGTGGCGGCGTACCTGATCCCTCAGGTGATGGCCTATGCGGGGGTGGCGGGCCTGCCGCCGGTGGCGGGGTTGTGGGCGGCGTTCCCGCCGCTGCTGGCCTATGCCCTGCTCGGCTCCTCACGCTCGCTGTCGATGGGGCCGGAGTCCACCACCGCGCTGATGACGGCGGCCGCGATCGGCCCGCTCGCCGCGGGCGACCCGGCGCGTTACGCACTGCTGGCGGCCGCCCTGGCCATCGGGGTGGGGCTGCTCGCGCTGGTCGCCTGGCTGCTGCGGCTGGGATTCCTGGCCGACCTGCTGTCACGGCCGGTGCTGGTCGGCTACCTCGCGGGCGTCGCGGTGATCATGATCGCCGGGCAGCTCGCGCGGCTGACCGGGGTGAGTGTGACCGGCCGGACGTTCGTGGCCGAGCTGACGTCCTTCGCCAGCGGCATCGGCCAGGCGCAGCCCGCCGACGTGGCCGTCGCCGCGTTCGTGCTGGCGTTCCTGTTCGTGCTGCGGGCGCGCTGGCCGCGGGCGCCCGGGCCGCTGCTGGCCGTGCTGCTGGCGGCGGCCGCGGTGCGGATCGGTGACCTGGCCCGGCACGGGGTGGCCGTGGTGGGCGCGATCCCGGCCGGGCTGCCCACCCCCGGGCTGCCGCACCTGAGCCGGGCGGACCTGGCCAGCCTGGTCTTTCCGGCGCTGAGCGTGCTGGCGGTGGCCTTCACCGACGACGTGCTGACCGCGCGCTCGTTCGCCCGGCCCGGCGAGCCGGTGGACGCCAGCCAGGAGTTCCTGGCGCTCGGTGTGTCCAGCATCGGGGCGGGCCTGCTGCACGGGTTCCCGGTCAGCAGCAGTGCCAGCCGGACGGCCATCGCCGTGTCCGCGGGCAGCCGGACCCAGGTGTACTCGCTCACGGCCCTGGCCACCGTGCTGGCCGTGCTGCTGCTCGGCCGCCCGGTGCTGGCCAGTTTCCCCGAGGCGGCGCTCGGCGCGATCGTGGTCTACGCGGCCACCCGCCTGATCGACGTGACGGCCTTCCGGCGGCTCGCGGCGTTCCGCCGCAGCGAGTTCCTCATCGCCCTGGCCACCTGCGCCGGCGTGCTGGTTTTCAACATCCTCTACGGCGTGCTGATCGCCATCGGCCTGTCGGTCGCCGAGCTGCTGACCCGGGTGGGCCGGCCACATGCCGCGATCCTCGGCCAGGCGCCCGGGGTGGCCGGCATGCACGACATCGGTGACTACCCCGGCGCCACCACCATCCCCGGGCTGGTCGTCTTCCGCTATGACGCGCCGCTGTTCTTCGCCAACTCCGAGGACTTCCGGCAGCGCGCGCTGGCCGCGGTCGACTCCGCGGCGCGCAGCGAGGGGCCGGTCCGGTGGTTCCTGCTCAACGCCGAAGCCAACACTGAGGCCGACTACACGGCGATGGAGGCCCTGAGCCAGCTCTACGACGAGCTCACCCGCCAGGGCATCGTCTTCGCCTTCGCCCGCGTCAAGGCCGAGCTGCGGCACCAGCTCCAGGTGTTCGGGCTGGCCGGCAAGATCGGCGAGCAGTGGTTCTTCCCCACCCTCCCCACCGCGGTCGAGGCCTACCGCAACTGGGCCGGGCGTCCCCGTTGACGGGCAGCCGCCCGCCGCGGCGGCGCCCGCGGCGGGTCAGGCCGCTGCCCACGCCTGGCTGTGCTCCCACTTCGCCGGGCCCGCCGTGAGGCGGCCCGGTGCCCGGGAAAGCGCCCCGGCCGGGACGTTTCTCCCGCTAGGGTGGCATGCACCGGTGGCCCGGCGGCGCGGCACTACGGGGGTAGCGTCGCTGGCAGGCCGCCGAGACGTGTGTGTCAGGAGCCGGTCATCTGGTCACGAACACAGGTCGCGCTGGGGGCGCTGCCGTTCCTGGTCCTGGCGGCCGTGGCAATCATCGACGTCATGGTCGGGCACAGCATCGGGCTGCTCGCGCTGCTGTCCCTCGGCCCGGCGTTCGCGGCTGTCGTCGGCGGCCTCGCGCGGATGATCATCGTCAGCTGCCTGGCCCTCGCCCTGTGCGTGTTCCTGGCCACCTACGTAGACCGCATCATCGACCTCGATGACAAGCTCGCCATCGTGACCGTGCTGGGCGTCAGCGTGGCCGGGGTGATCGCCAGCACCGTGCGCCAGCGGCAGGAACGCGAGCTCGCGGACGTGCGCATGGTCGCGGAGGCGGCCCAGCAGGTCCTGCTGCGGCCGGTGCCGCCCGAGCTGGGCGCGGTCCGGGTAGCCGTCAGGTACATCTCCGCCACCTCGCGGGCCACCATCGGCGGCGACCTGTACGAGGTCATCGCCGCGCCGGACGCCACCCGGTTCATCATCGGGGATGTCCAGGGCAAGGGCCTGGAGGCGGTCAAGATGGCCTCGACGGTGCTGGGGGCGTTCCGCGAGGCGGCGCCGGACACCTCCGACCTGGCCGCGATCGCCACCCGGATCGAGGCCACCCTGGCCCGCGAGCTCAGCGACGAGCAGTTCGTGACCGCCATCGTCGCGCAGGTCAGCGCCGACGGGTCAAAGGTGGAGCTGCTGAACCGCGGGCATCCGCCGCCGCTGCTGGTGGACGGCGCCGGGCCGCGGCTGCTGGAAGCCGCCGAAGGCGGCCTGCCACTGGGCCTGGCACAGCTCGGGGCCGCCCCCGGCCAGCCGGCTACGCCGGGCCGGACGGCCGTGATCGAGGCCGGCCCGGGCGACCGGATCCTGTTCTACACCGACGGTGTCAGCGAGGCGCGCAGCCGGTCCGGTGAGTTCTTCCCCCTCGCCCGGTGCCGCGCGGTCCGCGAGGCCGGCGACCCGGACCAGATCCTGGACGCGCTGAGCGCCGAGGTGCTGCGCCACGTCGGCCACGCGCTCGATGACGACGCGGCCATGCTCCTCATCCGCCGCGAGCCGGCCTGAGCGGGGCCTGCGCCGGCCGCCGTTACCGCCGCGGGCGGCTCACTGCAACACCACGGCCACCAGGGCCACCAGCAGGCCGGCCAGCGTCCCCGCCCGGGTCACCGGCGCCGGAACCGGGCCGCGGTCACGGCGCGTCCTGCCTGATCGCGTGGCCGGCCGCCACCGGCGCCGCCCGGGTAGCGGCGTGCCCGGGCTCTGGTCAGCCGCTGGCCGGCGGGCGCCGGCGCTTCGGCGTGAACCGGGCGGCGGCCGCCTGCAGCACGCTCCGCAGCGCGGCGTTGTGCCAGATGTTGCGGGCGTTGCGCCACTGCCGCCGCGGGTCGATGCACTCGCTGCGGGTCTCCACCTGAGGGCCGGCCGCTCCCAGCCGCTCACCGAGCGCGGTGAGGGTCTGGGCCCAGAACCGGTCCTCCTTGCGGTGCCCGCCGAGCGCCAGGCCGATCTCGTACAGCGGGTCGTTCGCCCGCATCAGCACCTGCGCCTGGGCGAACGCGTCCGGCCCTGACCGTGCCGCGGAGAAGGTGATCCAGCCCGCGAACATGTGGCCCTGCGGCGTCATGAGGGTGAAGGACTCCTCGTCCGCGTAGAGCACGAACACCCCGGTGGACAGCTTGACCCCGCCGCCGACGGCGAGGTCGAGCAGGGCCACGTCGCCCGGGCTGATCCCGGCGAGGGCGCCGGCGAAGCGGTTGCCCGGCGGCCAGAACTCCGGGAAGTGCGCCTTCCAGGTCGCGATCGCCTCCCGCGGCGTGACCGCGCTGCCCAGGTTCACGCGGTAGGTCTTCTGCCACATCTTGCCGAAACCCTGCACCGGCCCGGTCAGCCGCCGGCCCGCCACGTTGGTGCCGCGGACGCCGTCGCGCTGCTCCACCGCCAGGCGCTCGACCTTCGCCGCCCAGCTGGCCGCGTCCCTCGGCGCCGGCTGGGCCCGCGACTCGCGCATGCTCAGGCCGATCCGCTCGGCCGAGCTGACACCCTCCGGCCCCGTCTGCTGCGTCATGTCCGCTCCCCCTACCGCACCGCGCCGGCCAGCGCAGACTCCTCGTCGCCATAGATGGTGATCGCCTCGTCGAGCCGGGTGAGCTCGAAGATCTCCCGGTAGTGGTCGCTCAGGCCGTAGGCGGCCAGCTGCTGGTGCTGCCGGTTGGCGCGCACGAGCAGGGTGACGAGCATGCCGATGCCGCCGCTGTTCATGTACTCCAGCCCGCCGAAGTTGAGCACCAGCCGCCGCGCGCCGCCCCGCTCGGCTTCCTCGTAGGCCGCCATCAAGGTGGGCTCGCAGGCGGCCGTGACCTCACCCTTGATGTCGACGACCGCCACCGCGTCGCCTGCCTGCCGGACGTCCATCCGCACTTCCGGTGCGTCCATCTGATCCCCTCCCTGCGCTGTGTGTCCGTGCCCGCGGCCCGGGCCGTCAGCTGGCCTGGGCCGTCAGCTGGCTCACGGCGTGATCGAGATCAGGGAAGAGCTCGATGAAGTCCGAGAGCCTGGTGATATCGAAGATCTCGCGGTAGTGCTCCGACAGCCCGCTCGCGACCATCTTGCGGCGCTGGGCACGCGCCTTCGCGAGCACGCTCACGATCAGCGCGATACCGGTCGAGTTGATGTAGCCGACCTCGGCGAAGTCGAGCACGACGCTGCTGGGCTCGCCCTCCGCCACCGCCTGGTCGTACGCGGCGGTCAGGACGTCAGCGGCCGTTCCGTCCACGTCGCCGGAGAGCCGGATGACCGCTCCCCCGGCGATGGTGTGAACCTCAGCCTCACAGGTCGTCTTCACGGGTGGCTCCTTTGTCAGCGGGGATGGTGGTCGCCATGGTGAGGCGGACCGTGTGCCGGGTTCCCCGGGTTGTCACGTCCATCGCATCGACCATGTTGCGGATCAGGAACAGGCCCCAGCCACGGGCGCTCTGCTCACCGGCGAGCTTGCGGGCGAGGTCGGGCTGCTCGGCGGGATCGGCCGGTGCCCGGGCACCGCCCTGATCGGTGATGGTGACGACGATGTCGGTGCCGACCTGGGTCACCTCGATGTCCACCGGGATCTCCGGGCGGTTCAGGTTGCCGTGCTCGATGGCGTTCATCGTGGCCTCGGCCACCGCCGTCTTGAGCCGGTCCAGCCGCTTGTCCGCCAGGCCGGTCCCGGCGACCGCCTCCGCCACCCGGGCGAGCGCCACCCGCTCGTTGCCGGGCTCGCTGGGCACCGCGAACGCCGCCAGGCGCCGTGCCGCGCCGCTGGCAACCGATGTCATGTTCCGCCTCCCGCGTACAGCGCGGACGACGTGCGCTGCAGGGTCACCAGGGTGATGTCGTCCTCCTGCTCGTGGCCCTCCCCCGTGAACGCGGCCAGCTCCGTCAGGCACGCGTCGATCAGGCCCTCCCCCGACTCCGCCTTCCCGGTCAGGGCGGCGACCCGCGGGAACCCGAACATCTCCCGGCCGGGGCCGTGCGCCTCGGCCAGCCCGTCGCTGTGCAGCAGCGCACAGTCGCCCGGCTGCATCTGGAAGGTCTTCTCCTCGTACTCGGTGCCGGGCATGAGGCCCAGCGGCATCCCCCGGGCCCGGAGCTCGGCCACCCCGCCCGCGGTGCGCACGTAAGGCACGTCGTGCCCGGCGTTGGCGAAGTCCAGCCGGCCGGTCGCCGGGTCGAGCACGAGCGCCAGGCAGGTGACGAACATATGCGCCGGGATGTCCGCGCACAGCAGGTCGTTGACATGGGCCAGCACCTCGCCCGGCGAGATGAGCCTGGGCGCCGCGCCGCGCAGCAGCGCGTGCGTGCTCGCCATCACCAGCGCCGCTGGCACGCCCTTGTCGGTCACGTCGCCGACCACGAGCATCACCCGGCCGTCGGGCAGCGCGATGAAGTCATAGAAGTCGCCGCCGACGGTGCGGGCCGGGCGGTAGAAGGCCGCCACGTGCCAGCTCGGCAGGTCGGGCACGGCCTTCGGCAGGAACTGCTGCTGGATGAGCTGGGCGACCTTCAGCTCCTGCTCGATCCGCTCCCGGTTGCGCGCCTCCGCCTGCTGCTGGCGGACCAGCTGGCCCACCCGCATCGCGGGCGCGGCATAGCCGGCCAGCGCGCCGAGCAGCCGCCGGTCCTCCCCCGAGTAGCCGCGCTCGGACAGCCGCGGGCCGAGATTGAGCAGGCCGATCAGTGTGCCCGAGGAGATGAGCGGGACGACCATCACGACACCGGCCGCCCGCAGCCCCGCCAGGGCGGGTGACTCGAACTCAAGCCTGCTGATGTCGACCGGGCCGGCCTCGCTCAGCAGGAAGGCGTGCAGCGGGTCGTTCGGCTGCAGGTCGAATCCGGGATCCGGCCCGTTCCCGCCGCCGTCACCGGCGCTGCTGCCCGGCCGCTGCGCGGGCGGCTCTGCCTGGCCACCGATCCGCCGCCGCACCCGGGTCACCAGGGCCGCGCCGTCACCGCCACCAGGGCCGCCCGGATCGGCGCCGGCCCCTGCCGCGGCACCGTCCCCAGCAGCGGTCCCACCGCCGGCCACCGGGGTGCCCTCCGCCGCCGGGGCGTCCTCCCCGGCCCGGCCTCTCCCTAGCCGCTGCAGCATGTCACACTCCGAGGTCAGCCCGTTAGCAACACGTTCACCGCACACGCTACGGAGCCCCCGCTACGGAATCGTTACGGCAAGCGGCCTGTCACGGCGGCTTTCACGCCGTTGCGTTACGGTAGGAGGCCTCGGCACACAGGGCCATGGAGCAGGGGGCGGGTCGATCAGTCCGGGGGCCGGCCGAGGAGGCCGCCGTCACCGGGCTTTCTCTCTACTGATGATCATGACATGACGGGTGCCACAGCGCCGCCAGGATCATGATCACGCCGGCACGAGGACGGCCAGCGCCCCCGCGGAGAGGGGGGACCTGTGCCCGATATCAGCCTTGCCCTGCTCGGCCCGCCGGTGGTGGAGCGGGACGCCGTCCCGGTCGCGTTCGATACCAAGAAGGCGGTCGCCCTGCTCGCGCTGCTCGCCGTCGCCGGCCGGGAGCAGAGCCGGGAACGCCTCGCCGCCCAGCTGTGGCCCGACTCCGACCCCGCCCACGCCCGTGGCTCGCTGCGCCGCACCCTGTCGGTCACGGCCGCCGCCGTGGGTGAGGGCCTGCTGATCAGCCGCACCGCCGTCGGGCTGCAGCCGGGCCGGGTGCGGGTGGACGTCACCGACTTCGCCGCGCTCATCGCCCGGCCCGATGTGGCCTCGCTGGAGCGCGGGGCGCGGCTGTACCGGGACGATTTCCTGACCGGATTCTCGCTGCGCGCCTGCCCGGACTTCGAGGACTGGCAGTCGGCCACCGCGGACCGCCTGCGGCAGGACCTGGCCAGGGCGCTGGAACGGCTGACCGACGCGTGCGTGGCGGCGGGAGACCTCACCCGCGCACTGGACCACGCCCGCCGCTGGCTCTCCCTCGACCCGCTGCATGAGCCCGCCCACCAGGCGCTCATCCGGCTGCAGGCCTGGACCGGCCAGCGGTCGGCGGCCCTGCGCCAGTACCGTGCCCTGGTCCGGGTGCTCAGCCGCGAGCTCGCGGTGAGCCCGCTCCCGGAGACAACCCGGCTGTACGACGACGTGCGGGCCGGGCGGCTCCGGCAGGCCCCCGGCCACGCCCCGGCCGAGCCGCCGCCCGCCGGGCCGAGCGCCGTGCCCGGTGAGCGGCCCTCCCGGCGGGCAGCCGCCCGCCCGGCCACCGCAGCCAGCCGGTGGCCGCTGATCGGGCGCGCCACCGAGCTGCGGGCGCTGGAGGACGCCTGGCGGGCCGTGCGGGACACCGGCGGAGCCGGGCCGGGCGTGGCCGCCGGGGCAGGCCCGGCGGGTGGCCAGGTGGTGGCCGTGACCGGCGAGGCCGGCTGCGGCAAGTCCCGCCTGATCGAGGAGTTCCGCGCCCGGATCGAGGCCGGCGGCGGGACCGCCGTCACCGGCCGGTGCCACGACGGCGAGAGCGGCCTGCCGTTCGCGCTGTCCGCCGACCTGCTGCGCGCCGCCGCCGCGGCCCGCCCCGGCCTGGCCGCCCTGCTGCCGCCGCACGTCGCGGCGATGGCCGGGCGGCTGACCCCCGAGCTCGCGGCGGCCCACCGGGACCTGCCCGAGCCGCCGCTGTCCAGCCCGGTCGCGCTGACCCGGATGTACGCGGCGCTGGCGGCCACCCTGCTCGCCGCGGCCCGCCCGGCCGGCCCCGGCGGGCCGGGCGTGGCTGGCGCAGTACTGGTCGAGGATGTGCACTGGGCCGACGGGCCATCGCTTGACCTGCTCGCCTACCTCATCCGCAGGCTCGCGGACTGGCCGCTGCTGCTGGTCGTCAGCTGGCGGCCGGAACCCGACGAACGGCTGCGCGGGCTCCGGGCCGCCCTGGCCGGCGCCGCCGACTCGGGCCGTGGCGCGGCAGTGGAGCCGGAGCCGTTCGGCACCGATGAGATCGCCGGCCTGCTCCGCGCCGCCGGGGCGCCGCCGGGTAACGCGGCGCGGATGCTGGCCGAGACCCACGGGCTGCCGCTGCTGGTCCGCGAGTACGCGGACGCGCTGGGGACATGGGCGGACGACCAGCCCGGGGAGGGGGACGAGGGATGGTCGCCCCCGGCGTCGGTGCGCGGGCTGCTGAGCCGCAGGCTGCAGGCCGCCAGCGAGCCGGCCCGGCAGATCCTGTCGGCCGCCGCCGTGCTCGGCAGCGGGTTCGACGCGGACCTGCTCCGCGCGGTGAGCGGGCGCGGCGAGGCCGAGAGCGTGGAGTCGCTCGACGAGGCACTGGCGCGCTTCCTGCTCACCGAGATCCCGCCGCCGGGTGGCCGGGGGACCCCGTCGTACGACTTCCCCTACGAGGCGCTGCGCCGGGTCAGCTACGACTCCGCCACCCTCGCGCGGCGCCGGCTGCTGCACAGCCGGGCGGCCGACGCGCTGGCCGCCCGTTATGACCGCGACCCGGCGCCCGCCCGGGCCGCGGTCATCGCCGGCCACCTGCAGCGGGCGGGCAGGGAGGCCGAGGCCGCGGACTGGTGGTGGCGGGCCGCCGCCCGGGCCCGCGAGCTGTACGCGCACGCCGAGGCACACGCCCACCTCCGCCAGGCGGTGGCGCTCGGGTATCCGCAGGTGCCGGGCTCCATCGCGCTCGGCGACGTGCTGACCGTCCTCGGGCGCTACCACGAGGCGCTGGCCGAGTACGAGACCGCAGCGGCCGGCAGCGACGGCAACAACGCCACCTCGGCCGCCATCGAGCACAAGCTCGCCGAGGTCCACCACCGGCTGGGCGACTGGGCGCTGGCCGACGCGCACCTGGCGGCCGCGCTGGAGCTGCTGGCGCCCGGCGACCTCGGCGGCCGCGCCCGGGTGCAGGCCGACCTGGCCGTCGTGGCCTACCGGCGGGGAGCCAGCGAGCAGGCGGCCGGGCTGGGCGCGGCCGCGCTGGCCGGCGCCCGGCAGGCGGGCGACCCGGTGGCGGTCGCGCAGGCGCTCGACGTGCTCGGGATGCTGGCGGTGCGGCAAGGGGACACCGGAGCGGCAGAGGCGCACCTGCGCGAGAGCCTGGCGCGGGCCCGGGAACTGCCGGACCCGGGCGCGGCCGTGGCTGCGCTGAACAACCTCGCCCGGCTGCTCGCCGACACCGGCCGCACGGGCGAGGCGCTCGAGAAGGCCCAGGAGGCGCTCGGGCTCGGCAGCGAACTGGGCGACCAGCACCGGGTGGCCGCGCTCCACACCAACCTGGCCGACCTGCTCCACCAGACCGGGCAGCACGACGCCGCACTGGGCCACCTGAAGGAAGCCGCCCGCCGGTTCGCCGCGGTGGACCCGGGCGCGCCGCCGAAGCCGGAGATCTGGACCCTGGTCGAGTGGTTACCCGGGCGCTCTGCCCCTATGCGCGGGATGCGGGCGGGCCGTCTCTGCCGTGAGGGGTGCCGGGCGGCCCAACCCCAGTACTGCCCGCCCGGCACCCGCTCAGCCCCCCCGTGGGTAAGGAGCCGCCGGCCAGCGCCGCGCCAACACAAAATCGACCGGGTTTCCGCTCCCTCGGGCAGCGGCCGGCCTGGGACACTACTGGTCATGCAGACTCTGGTCGTTGATCATCCGCTGGTCGCGCACAAGCTCACGATGCTGCGGGAGGAGGCCACCCAGGCCCCGACATTCCGCCGCCTGTCCGACGAACTCGTGACCCTGCTCGCCTACGAGGCCATGCGCGAGATGCGCGTGCGGCCGGTGACGGTGACGACCCCGCTGGGGCCGGCCGCCGGGCTGAAGCTGGCCGGGCCGGTCCCGCTGGTGGTGCCGGTGCTGCGGGCGGGCATCGGCATGCTCGACGGCATGACCAGGCTGCTCCCCACCGCCGACGTCGGCTTCGTCGGGATGGTCCGGGACGAGGAATCCCTGGTGGCGTCCACCTATGCCGACCGGCTGCCAGCCGACCTGTCCGGCCGCGAGGTCTTCGTGCTCGATCCGATGCTGGCCACCGGCGGGACGCTGGAGACCGTCATCGGCATGCTGGCCGAGCGGGGCGTGGCCGCGGTGACCGCCGTCTGTCTGCTGGCCGCCC
Source organism: Streptosporangiaceae bacterium (assembly GCA_035518495.1). Taxonomy (GTDB): domain Bacteria; phylum Actinomycetota; class Actinomycetes; order Streptosporangiales; family Streptosporangiaceae; genus UBA9676. The sequence continues at coordinate 48,413 of DATIXO010000072.1, read as the reverse complement.
CGGAAGGAGTCGCCCGGCTGGAGTCCGCCTTCCCTGCCGACGACCCGGTCCGGGTGCGGGTGGTCGCCGCCGCCTGCGATGAGCGGCTCAACAGCCGCGGATACATCATTCCCGGCCTGGGTGACGCGGGCGATCGCCTGTTCGGCCGGATCTAGGCGGATATAGGCCGGATCTGGGGCGGGCCGCCGCGGGAGAGTTGGCCTACGCTGGCAAATGTGGATGGCCAGGCGCCCGGCCCAGACGGCGGCTATGCCGCCCAGCGCCTGCGCCAGCTGCGCGCGAGCCTCGACCTCAGCCAGGAACAGCTGGCGCACCGGCTGGGCGTCTCCTTCGCGACCGTCAACCGCTGGGAGTCCGGGCGCACCCGGATGTCGGCCCGGGCCGCGCGCGCCCTGGCGGAGTTCGAGGCCCGGGCCACGGCCAGCGGCCCGCCGCGCGCGCTGCCGGTGCCGCATTCCAGCTTCGTCGGGCGCGAAGCCGAGCTCGCGGAGCTGTTCGAGCTGCTGCGGGGCCGGTCCCGGCTGATCAGCGTGACCGGGCCGGGCGGCGTCGGCAAGACCCGGCTCGCGCTGGAGGCCATCCGGCGTTTCGCCCATCCGGACCAGACGGTGGTCATCCCGCTCGAGCCGGTGCGTCACCCCCCGTCGCTCACCTCGGCGGTCGCGTCCTGCCTGCGCCTGCGTGACCAGCCGGGAGTGGAGGTCATCGACTCCGTCGAGGCCGCCCTCGCCGCCAACCCGCGGCTGGTGGTGATCGACGGCGCCGAGCACCTGCGCGACGAGGTCGCGGCGCTGGTCAGCCGCCTGCTGATCGCGGTGCCGGGACTGCGCGTGGTGGTGACCAGCCGGACGGTGCTCGGCGTGCCCGGCGAGCTGTGCTGGCCGGTGCCGCCGATGGCCTGCCCGTCCTCCGCGGCGCCGGTGACCGACATCGTGGCCTCCGACGCGGTACGGCTGTTCATGGCCAGGGCCGAGGAACGGCTGCCCGGCTTCGCCAGCAGCGACGTGGCGCCGCGGGTGATCGCCGAGCTCTGCCGCCGGCTGGACTGCCTGCCGCTGGCGATCGAGCTGATCGCCGGCTGGATCGGGACCCTGTCGCTGCGGGAGATCGTCGATCACGGCGCGGCCCTGCTGGCGGCCGAGCCGGACGGCGACGGTGACCGGGGCACGCTCGTGGACGTGGTGCGGCGCAGCTACGACCTGCTCCGCCCGGGGCAGCAGCGGCTGCTGCCGGCGCTGAGCGTCTTCGCGGGCCCCTTCACCGTGGCCGATGCCGCCGCCGTGGCGGGCAGAGGCGGCCCATCGCTCGCCCGCGCGGTCCGCGGGCTGGTCGATTCCTCGTGGCTGCTGGTGGACCGGGGCGAGCCCAACCGGTTCAGCATGCTCGCGACCATGCGCGTGTTCGCCGCCGCCAGGCTCGACGAGCTGGACGAAGGGCCCTCGGTCCGCCGCCGCCACGCCGGGCATCTGGCGGCGCTGGCCGCTGGCAGCGAGGATGGCCTGGCCGGGCCCGACTGCGCCACCTGGGCCGCCCGGCTGGAGGCCGCCGGGGCCGACCTCGATGTGGCGCTGCAATGGGCGGCGGAGAACGACGACTGCCTCGGCCTGCGGATGAGCGCGGCGCTCTGGCGCTGGTGGCTCACCAGCGGGCGGATGGCGGCCGGGCGCGGCTGGCTGGGCAGGTTCCTGACCCCCGCCCCGCACCAGCGCGACGAGGTAGGCGGGCGGGCCTTCTGCTCGGCGGCCGTGCTCGCGGCGGAGAACGGTGACTATCCCGAGGCGGTCCGGCTGGCCACGATCGCGCTGGGCATCTTCGACGCCCTGGGCCTACGGGAGCGGAGCGCGTTCGCGGCGACCGTGCTCGGGTCCGCGCACCGCTACCAGGGGGACCGCGACGCCGCCCGCCGCTGCTTCCAGACCGCGATGGAGCTGCGGGCGGAGCTGGGTGACCGGCGCGGGGTGTCGGTCGCCACGAACAACCTGGCGCTGATGGCGCTGGACGACGGCGACCTGGCGGCGGCGCGCGAGAACCTGGAGCGGTCGCTGGTCATCAAGCGCCAGCTCGGCGACCAGAACTCGCTCGCCATCGGCCTGGTCAACCTGTCCGACGCCCTGATCCGGATGGGTGATCTCGACGCGAGCCGGCGTGCCCTGGACGAGGTCGCCGAGCTCGCCGAGGGCCTGGGCAACCCGCAGGTGAGCGGGCTGCTGGAGTCCAACCGCGGCTTCCTGGCCGCGGAGCAGGACCGCTGGGCGGAGTCCGCCGACCACTACCGGGCTGCCGCGCTCGCGCACGAGGAGGGCGGCCAGGCGCACGACATCGTGGTGGCGCTGACCGGCCTCGGCCGTGCCGTGCACCGGCTCGGCCACCCCGACGAGGCGGCCAGGCACCTGCGCGCCGCGGAAGCGCTGGCCGCCGGGATCGCCAACCCGCAGCGGCTGGCCGACGTGCGGGCGGCGCTCGCCGAGATCGGTGAGAGCGCCGACGCCGCCGCGCTGCCGGACGGCCTCACCGTCCGCCAGGTCGACGTGCTGCGGCTGCTGGCCGACGGGCTGAGCAACAAGCAAATCGCCGCGGAGCTGTGCCTGAGCCCGGGCACCATCGAGCGCCACCTGGCCACCGTCTACCGCAAGCTGGGCCTGGGCGGCCGGGTCGAGGCGGCCCGCTACGCCGTCACGCACGGGCTGGCCGCCCCGGCGCGCTAGCGGCCGGCCCGCTTCCGGGCGGCCGGAATGAGGGCGCAACAGGGCGGCGATGTTATAACGGCCGGGCCGGCCGGGGCCCGCAACCTCCCGCTGCCCGCGCCCGCCAGCGTTTCGACCTGCCCATCGGGCCCGGCCGCCCGGCCGGGCCGATACATGGTTTCCCGGATTCGCGCGCCCTTCCCGGCGGCGTAGACATGAGCAGTCATCATCCGTCACGGGCATCCAGTGGGTGGAGCTGCCATGCGAGAGCAGATTCACGCGGCGGCCATGCCCGTGCTGTCCATCCACCTCGAGCCGGGCGAGAGCGTCGTCGCCGAGGTCGGCGAGTTCTCCTGGATGACCGATGCGATCCAGATGTCGACCGGCGCCGGCGCGGCCAAGCCCGGCCAGCGCCTGGTCGGTGCGCTGACGCCGGTCACCGGCGCGTCACCGCCGCCGATGAGCACCTACACGGCGCAGGGAGGGCCGGGGACCATCTCGTTCGCGGCGAAGGTGCCCGGCAGCATCCTGCCGGTGGATGTGGGCCCCGGAGCCGGGTACCTGGTGCACCGGCACGGCTTTCTGGCCGGCACGCCCGGCATCGAGATCTCGGTCGGGTTCCAGCGGTCGTTCCGCGCGGGGATCTTCGCCGACAAGGGCTTCGTCCTGCACCGCCTCGGCGGCCACGGCCGGGCCTGGGCCGAGCTGTCCGGCCAGGTGGTCCCGCACGAGCTGGCGGCGGGCGAGTCCCTGCGGGTCCTCCCCGGGCACGTGGGGATGTTCCAGGTGTCGGTCTCGTTCCAGGTGGTCCGGGTCCCGGGTATCACCAACCGTTACTTCGGCGGCGACGCGCACTACTTCGCGGAGCTGTCCGGGCCGGGGACCGTGTGGCTGCAGTCGGCGCCGCTGCCGCAGCTTGCCGCCTCGATCGTCTCGTACCTGCCCGATGCCGCCGGCCGGCCCGAGCCGGTCGAGGGCGGCCTGGTGGGGGGGATACTCGGCGACTTGCTGACATAGGCCCGGGAGCGGCGCCCGAAGGCGGGGAGGCGCCGCACCCGTGAAGCGAAGGCCGCTCCCGGCGGGGGGAGCGGCCTTCCTTCGTGTGCGGCGCCTGGCCCAGCGGGCCCAGCGGGCTACGTGCCGGGGACAGACATCCTGATCACGGCGTCGCTCGCCGCCCGCGCAGTGGCGAACCCGGGCTTGATCACCGTGTCGATGATCCGCAGCCGCTCGTCGAAATGTGCGAACGCGCTCTTCATCGCGTTGATCGTGAGCCATTCGATGTCCCGCCAGCCGTACCCGAAGACCTCCGCCAGCCGGTGGAACTCCGACGACAGGCTCACCCCGCTCATCAGCCGGTTGTCGGTGTTCACGGTGACCCGGAACGAGAGCTGCCGCAGCAGCCGGATCGGGTGCTCCTCGATCGACGGCGCGGCCCCGGTCTGCACGTTCGACGTCGGGCACATCTCCAGCGGGATCCGCCGGTCACGGACGTAACTGGCCAGCCTGCCCAGCGTCGCCATGCCCTCCGGGGTGATCTCGATGTCGTCCATGATGCGGACCCCGTGGCCCAGCCGTTCGGCGCCGCACCACTGGAGCGCCTCCCAGATGGAGGGCAGCCCGAACCCCTCCCCGGCGTGGATCGTGATGTGGAAGTTCTCCCGCGCCACATACTGGAACGCGTCGAGATGGCGGCTCGGGGGGCTGCCCGCCTCGGCGCCTGCGATGTCGAAACCGACCACTCCCCGGTCGCGGTACCGCACCGCGAGCTCGGCGATCTCCAGCGAGCGGGCGGCCGTCCGCATCGCGGTGAGCAGCGCGTAGACGGTGATGCCCCGGCCCTGGCTCCCGGCGCGGAAGCCCTCCAGGACCGCCTCGACCACCCCGGGCAGGCTGAGCCCGCCAGCCACGTGCAGCTCCGGGGCGAACCGGACCTCGGCGTAGACCACCCCGTCCGCGGCGAGATCCTCCGCGCACTCGGCCGCCACCCGCGTCAGCGCCTGCCGGGTCTGCATCACCGCCACCGTGTGCTGGAAGGCATCGAGGTAGAGGTTGAGATGCCCCCTGTTCGCGCCGCGCTGCAGCCACAGCATGACCTTGGCCGGGTCCTGTGACGGGAGGCGGTCATAACCGATCTGCCGGGCGAGGTCCACCACGGTGGCCGCCCGCAGGCCGCCGTCGAGGTGGTCGTGCAGCAGCACCTTGGGCGCGGCGCGGATCTCGTCAATCGTCAGTTGCACGCACCCATTGTCACATTCCGGAGCGCCCGGCTGGCGCACTCGCGGGGCGCCGGACGGCGCGTGCCGCCGTAGCCCGCGTCGACGCGAGGACCAGCGCATGGCAAGCTCACTGCCATGAGCGATCAGCACTCCACCTCCGCCATCGACCAGCCGGCCGCCGGCCACGAGGACCCGGCCTGCGACGTCGCCCACGGCAAGGCGCCGGTGCCGGCGGCGACCCGCACCCTGGTTGCCGTCTTCACCTCCCCGGTCGCCCGCTACCTGCTCCGGTACGCCGGCGACGCCGGCTTCCGGCCGGTGCTGGTCGAGCCGGACCCGCAGCACGCCCAGCAGGGCGAGGCGGGCGAGGCCGGTGCCGTCGTGTCCGGCAGCTTCGACGGGTACCTGGACGGCACCACCGATGTCGTGGTGACCGACCACCACCGGCCCGAGCTCGGTGTGGTGCTGCGCGACGCGCTGGCGGGCAAGGCCCGCTGGGTGGGGGTCATGGGCAACCCGAAGCACCCCGCCCCCCACATCCCCGCCATGGCCGCCCTCGGGGTCGCCGAGGCCGACATCGCCCAGGTGCACCGGCCGATCGGGCTGAACATCGGCTCCCGCACCCCCGCCGAGATCGCGCTGGCCACGCTCGCCGGGCTGATCGCCGACCGCAACGGCCGCCCCGGCGGATTCGAGTTCTGAGCGGGGCCGGCATGGCTGCTGACGCCCGGTCCAGGGATGCCTGCGTCGTCGGGGTGGATTTCGGCACGCTGTCGGGGCGTGCGGTGGTGGTCCGGGCCGCCGACGGCGCGGAGCTCGGCGCCGCCGTCCACGACTACCGCCATGGCGTGATGGACGAGCGCCTGGCCGCCACGGGCGAGCCGCTGCCCCCGGACTGGGCGCTGCAGGACCCCGAGGACTACCGCGACGTGCTGCGCACGGCGGTGCCCGCGGCGGTCGCCGCCGCCCGGGTCGACCCGGCGGCCGTGGTCGGCATCGGCACCGACTTCACCGCCTGCACGGTGCTGCCGGTGCTCGCCGACGGCACCCCGCTGTGCCAGCTGCCAGGGCTGGCCGGGCGCCCGCACGCCTACGTCAAGCTGTGGAAGCACCACGCCGCCCAGCCGCAGGCGGACCGGATCAATGCCCTCGCGCGGGAGCGGCCCGAGCCGTGGATCGCCCGTTACGGGGGGAAGATCTCCGCCGAGTGGCAGTTCGCCAAGGGGCTGCAGCTGCTGGAGGAGGACCCGGGGATCTACCAGCGGGCGGAGCGGTGGATCGAGGCCGCCGACTGGGTCATCTGGCAGCTGTGCGGGGCCGAGACCCGCAACGCCTGCACCGCCGGGTACAAGGGCATCTGGCAGGACGGGCACTACCCCTCGCGGGAGTTCCTCGCCGCGCTCAGCCCTGGTTTCGCCAGCTTCTGCGATGACAAGCTGGCCCATCCGGTCTCCCCGCTGGGGGCCCGGGCGGGCTCGCTGACGGCGCGGGCGGCCGGGTGGACCGGGCTCGCCGAGGGGATCGCGGTCGCGGTGGGGAACGTGGACGCGCACGTCACCCCGCCCGCCGCGAACGCGATCGCGCCCGGGCAGATGGTCATCATCATGGGCACCTCCAACTGCCACGTGATGAACGGCACCACGCTGGCGGAGGTCCCCGGCATGTGCGGGGTGGTGGACGGCGGCATCGTCGCCGGGCGATGGGGGTACGAGGCCGGCCAGACCGGCGTCGGGGACATCTTCGCCTGGTTCACCGACCACGCGGTGCCCGCCGCCTACACCAGCGAGGCGGCCAGGCGCGGGATATCCATCCACGACCTGCTGTCGGCCGAGGCCGCCGGGCAGGCCGCGGGCGCGCACGGGCTGCTCGCGCTCGACTGGCTGAACGGCAATCGCTCGGTACTCGTCGATCACCACCTCTCGGGCGTCGTGGCCGGCCTGACCCTGGCCACCCGCCCGCCGGACATCTACCGGGCGCTGATCGAGTCGACCGCGTTCGGCACCAGGGTGATCATCGACGCGTTCGAGGCGGCCGGGATCGGCGTCAGCGAGCTGGTGATCGCGGGCGGGCTCGCGCGCAGCGAGCTGATCATGCAGATCTACGCCGACGTCACCCGCCGCCCTCTCGGCCTGGCCAGTTCCGGGCAGGGCCCGGCGGCCGGGTCGGCGCTGCACGCCGCGGTGGCGGCGGGCGCCTATCCCGACGTGCCGGCCGCGGCGGCGGCAATGGGCAGCCACCGCCCGGCGGTGTACACGCCCGGCCCGGCCAGCGCCGACGTCTATGACGAGCTGTACGCCGAGTACGTGACGCTGCACGACTACTTCGGCCGCGGCACCAACGAGGTGCTGCACCGGCTGCGCGCCCTGCGGGACAGGGTGAGCCGCGACCGGGCGGGCCAGGCATCGCACGGTGCCGGAGGGGACCGGTCATGACCTTCGATCTCGCCGCCGACCCGGCGCTGGCCGCCGCCATCGCCGGTGCCCGTGAACAGGTGTGCGGCCTGCACGCCGCGCTGGCCAGCAGCGGCCTGGTCGCCTGGACATCCGGCAACGTCTCGGCGCGCGTCCCGGCCAGCGGCGGGGACCTGATGGTCATCAAGCCGAGCGGCGTCGCCTACGCCGATCTGACCCCGGCGGCGATGGTCGTCTGCGACCTCGACGGCTCACCGCTGGACGGCGAGTACCAGCCCTCCAGCGACACCGCCGCCCACGCCTACGTGTACCGGCACATGCCGGCCACCGGCGGGGTGGTGCACACCCACTCGCCGTACGCCACCGCCTGGGCGGCGCGGGGGGAGCCCATCCCATGCGTGCTCACCGCGATGGCGGACGAGTTCGGCGGCGAGATCCCGGTCGGGCCGTTCGCACTGATCGGCGGGGACGACATCGGCCGCGGCATCGTGGCCACCCTCACCGGGCACCGGTCCCCCGCGGTGCTGATGCGCAGCCACGGGGTGTTCACCATCGGGCCGACCGCCCATGACGCGGTCAAGGCGGCGGTGATGTGCGAAGACGTGGCCCGCACGGTGCACCTCGCCCGCGCCTACGGTGAGCCGCGGCCGCTGGCGCCGGACCAGGTGGACGCGCTCCACAGGCGCTACCAGGAGGAGTACGGCCAGCGATGAGCCCGGGGCCGGGCGCGGGGTACCCGGACGCGGGGTACTCGGGCACGCCGCTGCCGCGCAAGCTCGGCATCAAGCCCGGGCACGAGGTCGCGGTTCTCGGCGGGCCCGCGAGCGTCGCCGGCAGCCTCAGCGGGCTGCCCGGCACCGGGCCGCCCCGGCGCGAGCTGTCCGGCAGCGACCCGCTGGACGTCATCGTGTTCTTCGTGACCTGGCGGGCCGACCTGGAAGAGCGGCTGGGCGCGCTGCGGGCGCGGATGGCCCCGGCCGCCGGACTGTGGGTCGCCTGGCCGAAACGGGTGTCCCGGGTTCCGACCGACATGACCGAGCACGTGGTACGCGAGATCGCCCTGCCCACCGGCCTGGTCGACAACAAGGTCTGCGCCATCGACCAGACCTGGTCCGGCCTGCGGCTGGTGATCAGGCGGGAGCTGCGGCCGCCGGCGCGCTGATGGTGCGGCCGCGCCCTAGTCGAGCAGCCGGGTGCCGTTGAAGATGCCGAGCTCTTCCCGGTAGAGCTCCAGGCCCACCCCGTTGGGGTCGCGGAAGTACATGCTCTCCTCGACTCCGCGGTCGGGCCCGAGGTAGGCCACGCCCGCCTCGTCGAGCTTCTTGCGCGCCGCCTCGTACTGCTCCGGCGAGATGGAGATCGCCAGGTGCTGCACCCCGCCGATGGTCTCGGTGAACGGCGGGTGCTCGTGGCCGGGGAAGTCGAAGAACCCGAGCAGGTTGTGGTCGCCGATGTCAAAGAAGAAGTGGCTGGACCCGGCGTAGTCGCGGTTCTCCACCAGCTCGACCAGGGGGAAGCCGAGGAACTCCTGGTAGAACTCGATCGTCTCCTCCACGTCGCGGCAGATCAGTGCCAGGTGGTGCACCCCCTGGACGGTCGTGTGCGGCCGCTCGGCCCGCGGGCGCAGGTACTTCTCGCGCAGCCGCTGACGGCGCGCCCTGACTTCCTCGAGTTCACGTCCCTGGGGCTGTGGCATGGCCGCCTCCCTGTGTCGCTACGGGCCCGGTGTGGTGGTGGTCAGCTGACCGCCCGGCCAAGCCCAGGTTATCCAGGCTTGGCCGGGCGGTCAGCCGGGCCGGCCGGTCGTCAGTGCTCGTTCCCCATTGGCACGACGACGACCGGGCAGTGGGAGTGCGCTGACACCTGGGAGCTGACCGAGCCCATCCGCAGCCTCGCGAAGCCGCCTGCCCCGCGTGCGCCGACCACCATCAGGTCGGCGTCGGCCGACGCCTTGACGAGCTCGTCGGCGGGCACACCGTCGACGGTGTGCACGGTCACGTCCAGGTTGCCGCGGCCTTCAACCGCCTTGTCAACCTCGTCCTGGGCCGCCTTGTGGATCTTGTCCCGGCCCTCCTTGGACATATAGTTCGCACCAGCGATACCCCAGATGCTGGCGGCGGCCGGGATGGTCACCAGCACCTTCACCGGGGCATTCCGGAGCTTGGACTCGGCAAGGGCCCATTCGAGAGCTTTCTGGGAGTGGGGAGATCCGTCCACTCCGACCACAATGCCAGCCATCTTTCATCCTCCAGTCCTGGCAAATCTGCCAGTCTCAGGGTAGATCATTTAGGACAGCCATATCAGAGCCTCACCGTCCCGTCTACAGGGACCTTCGTCGCGAGGGCCGGGACGATGGTCCCTGGACCGGACCGCTGGCCGGGCTATCCTGGACAGCGCAAGCCGGTACCGGCCGGGATGTGCGCGAAGGAGCGGTAACGCGAAGGAGCGGTAACCGGATGGACATCGCGGGCGGCGATCACGGGCAGATCAACGTTTTCCTGCTCGATGATCATGAGATCGTCCGCCGCGGTGTCCGTGACCTGCTGGAGGCCGAGCCGGACATCAGCGTGATCGGCGAGGCGGGCACCGCGGAATCGGCGCTGGCCCGGATCCCCGCCCTCAAGCCGGACGTGGCAGTGCTCGACGTGCGGCTGCCGGACGGCGACGGGGTGACGGTGTGCCGGGAGATCCGGTCGAGGATGCCCGATGTGGCGTGCCTGATGCTCACCTCCTTCGGCGACGACGAGGCCCTATTCGACGCGATCATGGCCGGGGCGTCGGGCTACGTGCTCAAGCAGATCCGCGGCACCGACCTGGTCGGCGCGGTGCGGACCATCGCGTCCGGGCACTCCCTGCTCGACCCGGAGGCGGCGAGCCGGGTCATGCGGCGGATGCGCGAGCAGGCGCAGCGCTCCGACCCGCTGTCCGGGCTGACCGAGCAGGAGCGGCGGATCCTGGAGCTGATCGGCGAGGGCCTGACCAACCGGCAGATCGGGGAACGCATGTTCCTGGCCGAGAAGACCGTCAAGAACTACGTCTCCGCGCTCTTCGCCAAGCTGGGCATGGAGCGCAGGGCGCAGGCCGCCGCGTACGCCGCCCGGGTTTTTGACGAGCACGGCGACACCGGCCACCCGCAGCACCACAGCTGACCACAAGCGAGCTGACCCACAAGCGAGCTGGCCAGCCATCCGCCGGGTGCGCCAGCGGCCATGCATGCCTGCTTCCGCCGCTCAGCGAATGGCGGCCCGCCATTCCAGGTCGGTTCCCCCGCCGTTGGGGGACTCGACCCGCAGCACGCCGCCGAGCCCGCGGGCGCGCTCGGCCAGATTGGCCAGGCCGCTGCGGCGGGTGCTCTTGCCCAGCCCCTTGCCGTCGTCCCGGACCCGGAGCACCAGGTCGCTGCCGCAGTCCACGGTCACGTCCACACTGCTGGCGCCCGCATGACGCGCCGCGTTCGACAGCGCCTCCCGCAGCGCGCCGAGCATCTGCTCGCCGACCTTGCCTGGCACGTCCTCGTCCAGCGGCCCGACCAGCCTCAGCGAGGGGGCGAACCCGAGCGGCACGGTCATCTCCTCCACCACCTCGAGGATCTTCACCCGCAGGCCGCCCCGCTTCACGTCGCTGTGCGACTGCAGCGAGAAGATGGCGGACCGGATCTCCCTGATCGTCTCGTCCAGGGCATCCACGGCGGTACTGACCCGGTCGGCCACCTCCGGGCGGGCGATCAGCGGCACCGCGCCCTGCAGCGACATCCCGGTCGCATACAGCCGCTGGATCACCAGGTCGTGCAGGTCCCTGGCGATCCGGTCCCGGTCCTGGAGCACCGCGAGCCGCTCGGAGTCATGGCGGTGCTCGGCCAGCTCCAGCACGATCCCGGCCTGGGCCGCGAACGTGGTGACCATCTCCACCGCCTGCTGCGGGAACGGCAGCGAGCCGGGATCGCGGCCGACGGTGAGCACACCGCGCACGTTCCCCGGCGCCCCCAGCGGCAGCAGGACCGCCCAGCCCAGCGGCATGTGCGTCCGGGCTACCGGGTTCACCCGGTCGTCGCTGCGGAAGTCCTCCACCATCACCGGCGTGCCGGAGGCCAGGACCTGCCCGGACAGCGACTCCGCCGCCGGGAGCACCAGCCCCAGCGCGTCATCCGCCCGCTGCCCGGCCGCATGGGTGTACACGAGCTGCTGCCGGTTACCGGCCGGCACCGCGAGCGCCACCAGATCGGCACCCGACAGGGCCAGCACCTTCCTGGTGACCAGCGCCAGCACCTGAGTGGGCTGGGTCCCCGACAGCACCTCACGGGTGATCTCGGTGGTGGCCCGCAGCCAGCGTTCCTGCCGGCGGGCTTCCTCATACAGCTGTGCGTTGTCGATCGCGACGGCCGCGGCGGCCGCGAGCGCGACCACCAGCGTCTCGTCCTCCTCGTCGAACCCTCCCCCGCCCTCCTTCTCGGTCAGGTAGAGGTTGCCGTAGACCTCATCCCTGATCCGGATCGGCACCCCGAGGAAGGACCGCATCGGCGGGTGGCCCTGCGGGAAGCCGTGCGACTCCGGGGAGGCGGAAAGGTCGGCCAGGCGGAGCGGGCGCGGGTCCTGGATGAGCGTCCCCAGCAGCCCCTGCCCCTCCGGCCAGTGGTCGATCGCGGCGATCTGCGCCTCGTCCAGGCCGACCGGGATGAACTCGGTCAGCCGGCCCTCCTCGCCGATCACGCCGAGCGCGCCGTAACGGGCCTGCACCAGCGGGACCGCGGCCTCGACGATCTTGCGGAGCACAATCTCCAGGTCGAGGTTGGCACCGATCGCGACGACGGCTTCCAGCAGGGAATGGACCCGGTCGCGGGTGGTAAGTACCACCTGGAGCCTGGAGTGCAGCTCGGCGAGCAGGTCGTCGAGCCGCAGCTGAGGCAGGACAGGGCGGGGCTCTGGTTCCACCGGCGGCTCTCCAGCGTGACAGGCCAAGGTATGTATCACTCACCGTAACCTGAGCCGGTACACGAGGGCCACGTGTGGCGGGCATTGATGCCGTTCCGCCCTGCTGGCTGCCCGGTGGCCGCAGTGGCGAAGGTCCCCCCCGGACAGGACCAACACCCCTGAGCGTGGCGGCACCCGGTGGCCGACCATGTGGCAACAGCCGCCAGGCGGGACACCAGCGCCGGCGGGACCGTCCCGGCCCGCCGGGGCGTCCCGGGACGGTCCCTGGCCCGGGCAGAGTCCGGCCTGGCCTCCCGAAGAAGGTGATAGGGATGCGGGGGATGCGGGTCCCGGGTCACCGGACGGCCTCGCTCGCCCGGTGGCTCGGGCTGGATCGCAACCCGCTGCGGCGGGGCACAGACCGGGCCGAGGCGTGGATCCGGATCATCCTCGTGCTGGCGTTCCTGATCGGCGCCCCGCTGGCCTGCTGGGGAGCGGGACGCTGGGCCGGGTCGGTCGCGCCCACCGCCGCCCGCGCGCAGCACGCGGGCGAGCATCGCGTCCTGGCCACCCTGCTCCGGAGCGTTCCCAGCGGCTCTGACTCCTTGACCGAGCTGAACCTGAGCTGGGTCAGGGCCCGGTGGCCGGTGCCCGGAGGCCCCGTACGCACCGGTTATGTGCAGGCGCCTGCAGGCAGCCGGGCTGGCCGCACCGTGCAGGTGTGGCTCGACCGCTCCGGCAGGCCCACCGCAGCGCCGTGGCCGGGCAACCAGGTCCAGGGCTGGGTCCTCATGATGGCTATCCTCGCGCCCGCCATGCTGGCGCTGGTGCTGCTCGCAGCCATGGGGCTAATCGGCCACATCCTGGACCGGCGGCGGCTGGCCAGCTGGCAGCAGGCGTGGGCGGCGGTCGGGCCCCAGTGGACCCGGCGCCCCCGATGACCTGCGGGGGATTCATCGGCCCAGCCGGGGCTTGCCACCGGGCCGGAGGGACCAGGCCATCCGGAGGGACCAGGCCATAAGGACGCAGGGCCAGCCGCCTGCAGCCAAGGACTTGCGGGCCTTCCGGGCGGTGACTGAAGTCCCTGCCAAGCGGTGACCCACGCCCCTGACCGCCGGCCACGATCAAGCAGAGGCTTGGCTCAGTACGGCAGGCCGATGGGACCTGGCCGGCAGAGTCAGACTTACCAGGCCTGGCTCCTATGCAAGGAGGCATTCACATGCGCCGCAAGACTTTCGACGCGCTGGCCATCATCGGCGGGCTCGTCCTCGCTCTCGTTCTGGCGGTGGGAGGCGGGTTGCTGCTCTGGGGGCACAACGTTGTGAACGACCAGGTGCACACCCAGCTCGCTGCGCAGAAGATCGTTTTCCCGACTGCTAACAGCCCGGAAATCAAGGCTCTGCCTGCTACCAATGCCACGGCGATGAAGGCCTACTCCGGCCAGCTCATGACCAACGGTGCACAGGCCAAGACGTACGCCAACAACTTCATTGCGGTTCACCTGGTGAAGATCGGTGGCGGCAAGACCTACTCCCAGCTGTCCGCGGCGTCGCTGACCCAGCCGAACAACGCCGCACTGGCGGCGCAGGTGCAGACCGTCTTCCGCGGCGAGACCCTGCGCGGCCTGCTGCTCAACGCCTACGGGTGGTGGCAGATGGGGCAGATCATGCTGATCAGCGCGTGGGTCGCCTTCGGGGCGGCCGCGGTGCTGCTGATCCTGTCCATCCTGGGCTGGGCGCACCTGCGCCGGACCCCGGCCGAGACCGAGGTCTTCAGCGGCAAGGCATCCGAGCCCGCACACGCGGCCTGAGCCATCCGGTAACGAGACTGCCCGTGGGAACCTCCCACGGGCAGTCTGGCTTTCCTGGCACCCGCCAGGTGAGGGCCGGCGAAGGGGGGCCTGAGGGTGGCCCGACCGGAGTCAGGCAGGGAGGGACGGCGGCAGGGCCGCAAACCCACCGTCGCCAGGACGGGAGAAGCGCCGGGACGGTCGAGCCCGTTTCCTCGCGCGGGCGCCATTATTTTGCCAGCGTACGCTGCCATTTTTTAACTTCTTTACCCTTTGCCGGCAGACGCGGCTATCGTGGCCCCCAGACGCCAGCAGGCGGATGCCGGCAAATGGCAAGCGGCGCTTTGCCCCACGTGCGCCCGGGACCTAGGTCCTGCCGGTCCATGACCGACATCCCTACGCCCGGCGGCCGCCGGAGCGGATCGTGATCGCAGTAAATCCCTTCCCCCCACGTCGAACGGCTGTAACAGGAGCAAGAAATGAGAACTCTCGCCCTGGTGGACCCCGGCTCCGGGGTGATCAACCTCGACCAGCCCGGCACCTACCTGCACTGGTCCATATTCACCGTTTCGGTGGCGAATCTGGTGCTCATCGCCGTTATGGTGGTCATTTTCGGCTTGGCGCTGGTGCTGCCATTCCCCCAGTCCCACACTTACCCGCCAGCCGAGGACCTGCCTGCGGGAACCGATCCCGGCACGCTCGCGGGCGCTCCAGGGCCTGCGCGGGCCGACCTGGGTGAGGCCGAGGACGCCGGCATGTGGTCGTACCGGCTGCGCCGGTGGGCGCTTCGCCTGCTGCCGCCGGGCAAGCTGCTGCCCGACCGCCAGCCCGCCTATGTCGCCTCCTGGGTGTACGTGTTCGGCGTGGCCAGCCTCGCCGCGCTGGGGGTGGCGATCGTGTCGGGGTTCGCGATCGCCATCGGCGGGGTCGACTGGTGGCACACGAACCCGGTGGGCCATTTCTTCAACAGCCTGCACCTGTGGAGCGTCGAGCTCTTCATGGCCCTGCTGGTGATCCACCTGTGGGGGAAGTTCTGGATGGCCGCCTGGCGTGGCCGCCGGGCGATGACCTGGATCACCGGGGTGGTCGCCTTCCTGGCCTCCGTCGTCGAGTGCTTCACGGGTTATCTGTCCCAGCAGAACTTCGACTCGCAATGGATCTCCGCGAGCGGCAAGGACGCCTTCAACTCGGTCGGCGTTGGCGCGTTCTGGAGGGCGATGGATTTCGGCCAGATGCTGCTCTGGCACGTGGTGCTGGTGCCCATCGTGCTGGTCGCCATCGTCGGGGCGCACATCCTGCTGGTGCGCGTCCGCGGCGTCTCCCACCCGCTGCCCGCGCACCTGGGCGGCCCCGGCTCGGCTAAGGAACGCCGCAAGGCCCAGAAGGCGGCCGACGCCGCACCGTGGCGCGGCCGGACCCGGCGCTACGACATCCTCAAGGAAGGCACCATCGCCTCGCTGGTGGTGCTGGGGCTGACGGTCCTGCTGGCCGCGCTGCTGTCGTCGCCCGACGTGCCGTCGGCCACGATACAGAGCTGGGCCAAGGCGAACCCGGCCGACCTCCTCACGACCGCGGCGACCGAGCTCAACGCCACCAGCGGCACCGCCACCTACGGGCCGCCCTACAACAACGCCACCGACGGTGTGCAGAAGCTGCTGTTCGCGCCCACCCAGATCACCGGCGTCACCCAGCCGATCAACACAGCGCAGGACTTCGTGCTGCAGCCGCTCGACAAGCTGACGGCCACCAGCCCGCGGCTGGCCGCCGCCCTCGCCGCCTACAACGCCGCCTCGCCAGCGCAGCAGATGGCGTGGGTCAACGCCTACCTCAAGGCCGTCCCCCACGTGAAGTTCGCAGGCGGGGCACCCGTCGTCCCCACCGCCGCCGCTGGCCCGGTGCCGCTCATGCTCGCCACCGAGCTGACCATGGCGCGCAGCGGCGCGCTCGACGCCGACCTGCTCGCCAACCAGTCCTTCTACGGCACCGACTTCACCAAGCCGCTGCTGTTCATGGGCGACGGCGCCTACTTCGAGGACAAGGCCACCTCCATGAACCTGTCCGGTGACCAGTGGGGGGTCATGAACGAGACGGGCAGCTACCCCGGCCAGCCCTGGCTCTGGCTGTACACGCTGTGGTACTACGTGCCCGGCTTCTCCGCCTCCGCCAACGTGGACATGATCGCGATCTACATGACCGGCCTGGCCACCATCCTGCTGCTGCTGATCCCCTTCATCCCCGGCCTGCGCGACATCCCCCGCTGGATCCCGGTGCACCGCCTGATCTGGCGCAAGTGGGAGCCGGCCACGGCAGGCACGGGTGAAGGCACCGGCGGCGTCGGCCTGGTCAGCGCAGCCGCGGGCAGCAGCCCCGGCCGGGACGGCTCCGGTCATGGCGGCCAGCCGGGTGGCGGCGCGCCCGGCGACACCGGCCAGCCGGGCACGGCGGACACGGGCAGCGCCCACTGACGCCGGCGGCCGGCCCGGGCAGGCGGCACAGCCTCGCCCGGGCCGGCTGCTGCCGGGCCCGCCCCGGCCCGCACGGGAGCGCCCGCAACACGGGACCGGGGCGGACAGGGGACGGGGCGGGCAAGGGACCGGGACCAAAGCCCCTGCCCGGGTCGGCGCCGTTCGGCAACGCTGGATCGTGAGCCCGGGTGACGCCGGGCGGTGCGTGAAGGGGAGTCTGATGGTGGAAGGTGCGCTGACGCGCCGGACAGCCGAACGGTTCATCGAGGCGGCTACCGCGGCGCCCTCACTACACAACAGCCAGCCGTGGCGGTTCGTCGCCCGGCCCGCCGAACGGGTCATCGAGATCTACGCCGACCCCAGCCGGACCCTCGGCCGGGGGGATCCCCGCGGCCGGGCCGTGCACATCGCGTGCGGGTCGGCGCTGTTCAACCTCCGCCTTGCCGTCGCCCAGGCGGGCTGTGAGCCGGTGGCACGGCTGCTGCCCAGCCAGCGCGACCCGCTGCTGCTCGCCTCGGTGCGGCTGGCCGGGCCGTACCGGCCCCGGCCGGCCGAACGCGGCCTGTATGCCGCGATCCGCCCCCTGGCCGGCCGCGGCCCGTTCACCGCGCGCCCGCTGACCCGGGGCCTGATGTCAGCCCTGCGGGAAGCGGCGGCGCTGGAGGGCGCGTCGCTGCGCGAGCTCGACCAGGCGGATGCGCTGCGCATGCTGCGCCGGAGCGCCGCTGCCGAACCGGGCCTGCGCGCCGATCCCGGTTACCTGGCCGCGGTCGCGGCCTTGGCCGGCGGCCGCCAGCACGGCGGCCAGGTCCCGGGCAAGCGCCCCACCGGCGAGGTGCTCGCGGTGCGGGGGCTGCCCGGCCCGCCGTCAGCGATGCGCCCGGCCAGCTCTCAGCTGGCGGTCATCTCCACCGGCGCCGACGACCGGGCGAGCTGGCTGCGGGCGGGACAGGCGGCACAGCGGGTGCTGCTGCTCGCCACCCACCGTGGCATGCACGCCGCCCCGCTCAGCCTGGTACTCGAGGCAGCCGGCCCGCCAGGCGGCACGCTGGCGGGCGGAGAGCCGGCCCTCGCTGGCGAGCATCCGGCGGTGATCCTGTGGCTCGGCTGCGGGCGGCGGGACCCTGCCACGGCCCGCCGCCCGGTGGCTCAGGTGCTGCGGGTGGTCCCGGGCCAGGGCAAGCTCACCGCCCTGCCGGTGACCGCCTGAGGAACTGGTAGCTGGTGAGCTCAGGGGCGGTAGCTGGTGAGGCGGTAGTCGATGAGCCGGTAGTCGATGAGCCGGTAGTCGATGAGCCGGGTCCGGTGGGCCGCTGCACGGTGAGCGACCCGCTGGGCGATGAGCTGGCTGATCATCGCCGTGAGCGACTGGCTGGCTGATCACCGGCCGGATGTGGCGCGGCTGGTGATCTCACCCAGCAGCTGGCTCCTGGTCGCCTGCAGGCGGCCGGCCACGACCACGATCATCCGGCGGGTGAACTCGTAACCGAAGCCGGGATCGGCTTCGCAGTGCTCGCGCACGGCCGCGGCGTCACACTCGAACAGCTCGGCCGGCTGCACGGCAACGGCGCCGAACTGCCACTGGAACGGTGGGAAGAACCAGGACACGCCCATCATCTCGCCGCGCCCGAGGGTCTGGATGACGGCCCGGCCGGCACCGGGCGCCAGCAGATCGACGGCGATCTGGCCCGCCCGGATCAGCCAGAAGTGGGTGGCCACGCCGCCGACCTCGAAGAACCTGTGCCCGGCGGGCACGGTGACCAGCGAGGTCACCCCGGCCAGGAAGGCCAGGTGGTGATCGGGCATGCCAGCCAGGAACCGATGCCCCGCCAGGGCCGGTACCGAGACCTGGGTCATGTCGCCACCTCCCCGTGCCGCCAGCCTCTCCCCCACCGGCCCGCACGGCCAAAGGCGGAGGTCATGCCCGGCGAGGACCTTTGGCCCCGCGCCCGGCGCCCCTAGCATCCCCGGCGCCCCTAGCATCCCCGGCGCCGGCCCGCTGGGCGGCCAGCCACATGCTGCGGTAGAGCCCGTCGGTGCCCAGCAGCTGGCGGTGCGTGCCGCGCTGGCTCACCCGGCCCTCGTCAAGCACCACGATCTCGTCCACCTCCGCCAGGCCGTCCAGCTCATGGGTGATGAGCAGGGTGGCCCGGCCCCAGGTGACGGCTAGCAGGTCCGCCGTCAGCGCCCGGGCGGTCGGCGGGTCGAGATGCGCTGTCGGCTCGTCGAGGATCAGCAGCGCCGGGCCGGCCAGCAGCGCCCGCGCCAGCGCGATCCGCTGCCGCTCGCCGCCCGAGACGGCCGTGCCGTGCGCACCGACCGGTGTGTCCCAGCCCTGCGGCAGCGTCTCGATCCAGGGCAGCAGCCGTGCCGCGGCGGCCGCGTCCGCCAGTTCCCGCTCGCTCGCCGCTGGCCGGGCCAGCTGGATGTTCTGCCGGATCGTGGCGTCGAAGATGTGCGGGTCCTGCGGGCACCCGCCGATCATGGTCCGGACGTCGTCGGCGCGGTAACAGGCAAGCTCGGCACCGCCCATGGTGGCACTGCCGCCGGCCAGCTCGCAGAACCGCAGCAGCAGCCCGGCCACGGTGGACTTGCCGGCCCCGGAGGGGCCGACCAGGGCCACCCGGCGGCCCGCCCGCAGATCGAGGTCGATCCCGTCGAGCGCGAACGGCCCGGCCGGGTCATAGCGCACCCGCGCGCCCCGCAGCGTCACCCGCAGCGGCCCGGCGGGCAGCGGCAGCGGGTCCGCCGGGTCGGTCACCGGTTCCGGTGCGTCGAGCACGGCAGCCACCCGCCCGGCCGCCGCCCGCGCCTGGCCGAGCGCGATCGCGGCGGTGGGCAGCGGGGCGACCGCCTCGAAGGCGGCCAGCGCCGTCAGGGTGGCGGCGGCGAGCGGCACCCGGCTCAGCGGCCCGGCCGCGACACCGACCACCCCGATCAGCAGCACGGCCCAGACCGTGACGCCGGCCACGGCCGTCCCCAGGCCGGCCCCCAGGCCCTCCCCCGAGCCTGAGCCGCGGGCCAGCGCGGTCAGCTCGCGGTCGGCGGCCGACAGGCCCGCCAGCGCGTCGTCGCAGGCGCCGAACGCGTGCAGGTCGGCCGCGCCCGCCAGCACGTCGGCGAGGCTGGCGCTGAACCCCCCGCGCACGCTGGCGGTCCGCCGCGCGGCGCGGCGGGCACGCGCGTAGGCAAGCCAGGGCACCAGCACCCCGCCGGCCGCCATCCCGGCCGCGACCACGATCCCGGCGGCCGGGGCCAGCAGCAGCCACACGGCCGCCACCGCACCGACCGCGACCACCGCGGCGGCGAGCGGCGGCCCGAGCCCGCGCAGGAACAGCTCCTGGGTGGCGTCGACGTCACTGACCAGCCGGGCGAGCAGGTCCCCGGACCGGAACGCGTGCAGCCCGGCTGGCGCGAGCCGCTCCAGCCGCCGGTACACCCGCACCCGCAGGTCGGCCAGCACCCGGAACGCGACGTCGTGAGAGGAGAGCCGCTCGGCGTAGCGGAAGACCCCGCGCCCAACGCTGAACGCGCGCACCGCGACAACCGCACCGGTGATCGCCAGGATCGACGGGTGCTGCGACGCCCGGGCCAGCAGGAAGCCCGAGACGCCCAGCAGGGCTACCCCGCAGCCGGTGGCCGCGGCGGCCGCCAGCACCGCCAGCAGCAGCCGGCCCCGCACCGGCCGCGCCAGCGGCAGCAGCCGCAGCAGCAGGTGCGCCCCCTCCGGCGGGCCCGCGTCCCGCGCCGTCGCCGCGCTCACCCGGTCACCCCCGCCGGGGCCAGGCAGCCGGCCGCCAGCACCAGCCGGCCCCCGTCCAGGGTGAGCGTCCGGTCCGCGCCGCCGTGCCAGCGCATGCCGTGGCTCACCAGGATCGCCGTCCGCCCGGCCATGAGCCTGTCCACCGTGTCCAGGATCTGCCCGGCGGTGACCGGATCCAGGTGGGCGGCTGGCTCGTCGAGCAGCAGCAGCGGTGCGTCGCGCAGGAACGCCCGGGCGATCGCGATCCGCTGCCGCTGCCCCGCCGACAGCCGCAGGCCCCGCTCCCCGAGCGGGGTGTCGTAGCCGTCCGGCAGCGCCCGGATGAACCCGTCCGCGCCGGCCAGCCGGGCCGCGGACGCGATGGCGTCCCGGCTGGCACCGGCCTGCCCCAGCGCGATGTTCGCCGCCACGGTTCCCGTCATGAGCACAGGGTGCTGGGGAACCCAGGCGATCTGCTGGCGCCAGGCGGGGATGGGGATCGAGCTGAGCGGGACGCCGCCGGCCTCGATCCGGCCGCTGCCCGGCTCGGCGAACCGCAGCAGCAGCGCCAGCAGCGAGCTCTTGCCGGCCCCGCTCGCACCGGTGACGGCGATCCGCTCCCCGGGCGCGATGGTCACCGACACCCCGTCCAGCGCGGGCCGGTCGCGGCCGGGGTAGGTCAGGCTCACCGCGTCCAGGGCGATCGCCTGCTGGCCGAGGTCGACCCTGGCGGCGCCGGGCGGCGGGCTGGCCGGGACCCGCGGGGGCTGGATCTCCAGCAGGTCACAGACGCGGCTGGCCGCGGCCGCCCCCTCCATGCTGGCGTGGAAGTGCAGGGCCAGCGCGCGCAGCGGGAGGAAGGCCTCCGGGGTCAGCAGCAGGACCACCAGTGCCGCCTGGTAGCCGATGTGCCCGGCGAGCAGGCGCAGGCCCACCTCGACCGCGACCAGGGCGGTGGCCAGCGCGGCCGTGAGCTCGAGCACCAGGGCGGACAGGAAGGCCACCCGCAGCACCGACATGGTGGCGGTGCGGTGCTCGTCGGTCACCCGCCCGATCACCTCGGCCTGCGGCCGGGCACGGCCGAACACCTTGAGGGTGGTCAGGCCCTCCACCACGTCGAGGAAGTGGCCGCCGAGCCGGGCCAGCAGCAGCCACTGCCGCCGGGCGCGGGCGCGGGCCGGCAGCCCCACCAGCACCGTGAACACCGGGATGAGCGGCAGCGTGACCACGATGACCAGGGCCGAGATCCAGTCCGCCAGCGCCACCCGGACGACCACCGCGAGCGGCACCAGGCAGGCGAGCACCAGCTGCGGCAGGTAGCGGGCGAAGTAGGGATCGAGGGCGTCCAGGCCCCGGGTGGCCACCGTGGTGATCTCACCGGCCCGCTGGCCGCCGAGCCAGGCCGGGCCCAGCCGCAGCACCTGGGCCGCCAGGCGGCGGCGGAGCTGGCTCTTGACCGCCGCCGAGGCGCGCAGCGCGGCCGCCTCGCCGCCGTAGGCGGCCGCCGCCCGCGCCAGCACCACCACCAGCAGCGACACCAGGACCGGCCGGAGCGCCACCGGGCCGGTGCCGGGGGCGGCGCTCGCCAGCACGCGGGCGAGCAGCCCCGCCTGGGCGAGCACGAGGGCGGTCACCGCCAGGCCGAGCGCCACCACCACGGCCAGGTAGCCGCGGGCGGCCCGGGCATGCCGCAGCAAGCGCGGATCTACTGCTTTCATGACCAGGCCTCCACCCGATCTCCTGACCAGGCCTGCACCCGTGGCGCCGGGAATCATTGTCCGCCGCGCGCCAGCCGCGCCGCGCCACCCCCGCCGGGTGAGCCGGGCAGCCCCGCCTCCCGGCGGGCCCAACGGCCCGGCGGCCGGGGACCTCGGCCCTAGGAGCCAGCCCGGCCCGGCGGCGAGGATGGCAGGAGCAAAGGAGGAAGGGTGTCATGAGGGCCCAGGTAGGCGACCTGCTGATCGCCGATGGCGCGGAGAGCCATCGCGTCTGCGAGATCATCCGCCTGAGTCACGCCGACGGTTCCCCGCCGTACGTGGTCCGCTGGCTCAGCGACGGCCATATCGCGCTGATGCATCCCGGGCCGTATGCCAGGCTTGTCCCGCGTGCTCGCGGGAAAGCACACCGCGACGGGTGAGCCAAGCGGAGGACGACCGCATGACCACACAGGCGGTGGCCGGGCGTTCTTATGCGCTGCTCGCCGACGGGGCGACGGTCGAGATCCGGCCAGCGGGCCCGGACGACACCGAGGCGGTGACGCGCTTCCACGAGGCCATGTCGCCGGACAACCTCTACCTGCGCTTCTTCAGCATGAGCAAGCGGGCGGGCGAGCAGGAGGCGCGGCGGGTCTGCCGGCCGCCCGACGCCGGCCACGCCGCCCTGCTCGCGCTGCTCGGCGAGCAGGTGGCCGGCGTGGCCAGCTACGAGTCCACCGCCACCCCGGGCCTGGCCGAGGTCGCCTTCGCCGTCGCCGACGACATGCACGGGCGGGGGATCGCCACCTTGCTGCTGGAGCACCTGGTGTCGCTGGCCCGGGCCCGGCGGGTGCAGGCCTTCACCGCGACCACCCTGCCGGAGAACACCGCCATGCTGCGCGTGTTCGCCGACGCCGGCCTGGCCGTGCGCCGGCGCCTGGCCGACAACGTGATCGAGCTGACCATGCCGATCCCCCACGGCTGGGCGCTGGGCGCGGACAGCGCCTACCTGGACGCGGTGGCGGGCCGGGAGCAGCGGGCGGACGTGGCCAGCCTCGTCCCGCTGCTGGCCCCGCGGTCGGTCGCGGTGGTGGGCGCCGGCCGCCACGAAGGCTCCATCGGGCGGACGATCCTGCTCAACATCCGCGACGCCGGCTTCGGCGGCGCGCTGTTCGCGGTGAACCCGCACGCGGATGAGATCGAGGGTGTGCCGTGCCTGCCGTCGGTCGGCGGCCTGCCCACCGTGCCCGACCTGGTGGTGGTGGCCGTGCCGCCGGCCCAGGTGTCCAAGGTGGCGAGGGAGTGCGGGAAGCAGGGCGTGCGGGCCCTGGTGGTGATCACTTCCGGCCTCGGCGTCTCCGGGGACGCGCGCCTGCTGGCGACCTGCCGCCAGTACGGGATGCGGCTGGTGGGCCCGAACTGCTTCGGCGTCGCGGTGCCGGGCCTGGGCCTGGACGCCACCTTCGCCGTACGCCATCCGCAGCCCGGCGTCGCGGGCCTGGTGGTGCAGTCCGGCGGGGTGGGTATCGCCCTGCTGGAGCACTTCTCCCGGCTGGGCATCGGGATCTCCTCGTTCGCCTCGGTCGGCGACAAGATGGACGTGTCAGGCAACGACCTGCTGATGTGGTGGGAGCAGGACGGGGTCACCAAGCTCGCGGTCATGTACCTGGAATCGCTCGGCAGCCCCCGCAAGTTCGCCCGCACCGCCCGCCGGGTCAGCGCGCACATGCCGGTGCTCACCGTGCACGCGGGCCGGTCCGCGCCCGGCCAGCGCGCCGCGGCCTCGCACACCGCGGCGGTGGCCGCCCCGCTGATCACCCGGCAGGCGCTGTTCGAGCAGGCCGGCATCATCGCCACCGCCAGCCTGGGCGCGCTGCTGGACACGGCCGTCCTGCTCGCGAACCAGCCGGCGCCGGCCGGCCGGAGGGTCGCCATCGTGACCAACGCGGGCGGCGCCGGGGTGCTGGCCGCCGACGCGTGCGTGGAGGCGGGCCTGAGCGTCGCCCGGACCAGCACGCGGACCCGGGAGCGGCTGCGGCGGCTGCTGCCGTACGGTGCCGCGGCAGGCGGCCCGGTGGACACCACCGCGGGGGCCGGCGCCCGGCAGTTCCGTGACTGCCTGCTGATGGTGGCGCAGGAGCCGGCCGCCGGGCGGCAGGGCCCGCCGGACGCGGTGATCGCCCTGATCGTCCCGACCGCCGCCAGTGACCTGCTGCCGGTGCTGCAGGAGGTGCGGCTGCCGGTGCCGCTGGCGGCCGTCGTGCTCGACCAGAGCGAGGCCATCCGGGTGCTGCCCGCCACCGGCGGCGGGCCCGCCGTGCCCGCCTACGCCTACCCGGAGGGGGCCGCCGGGGCCCTTGGCCGGGCGGCCCGGTACAGCGCGTGGCGATCCCGCCCGGCGGGCACCGTGCCTGAGTTCGCCGGCACCCGGCCGGACGACGCCCGGACACTCGTCGAGGCCTTCCTCGGCCGCCTGCCCGGCGGCGGCTGGCTGCCAATGGCCGAGACCGGCGAGCTGCTCCGCTGCTACGGGATCCCGGTGGTGGACAGCCGGTACGCCGTTGACACCGAGGCGGTGCTGGAAGCGGCCACCGCGCTCGGCGGCCACGTGGCGCTCAAGGCCGACGTACCCGGGCTGGTGCACAAGAGCGACGCTGGCGCGGTAGAGCTTGACCTGCGCGGACCCGCCGGGGTGCGGCGTGCCCTGGGGCGGCTGCAGGCAAAGTTCGGCGACCGTTTGTCCGGGGTTCTTGTCCAGGCCATGATCTCCGGCGGCATCGAGACCATCATCGGGGTGGTGCAGGAACCGGTGTTCGGGCCACTGGTGGTGTTCGGCCTCGGCGGCGTCGCCACCGAGGTGCTCGGCGACCACGCCGCCCGGCTCGCGCCGCTGACCGGCACCGACGCCGACGACCTCATCCACGAGATCCGCGCCGCGCCCCTCCTGCTCGGCCACCGGGGCCAGCCCGCCGCCGACATCGGGGCGCTGCGCGACACACTGCTGCGCATATCGCGGCTCGCCGATGACCTACCGCAGGTGGCCGAGCTCGACCTGAACCCGGTGATCGCCCGCCCCGACGGCGTGTTCGCCGTGGACGCGCGGGTGCGGGTCACCAGCCACCGGGCGGCCGACCCGTTCCTGCGCCAGCTCCGCCTGCCGCCGGCGGAGGAGCGGGCACCAGACCGGACAGCGGGAGGAGCCCCGTGACCGCCGCCACCAGGCCGGGACTGACCGAACCCGAGCTGCGGGCCCTGGACGGATACTGGCGAGCCGCCAACTACCTGTCCGCCGGGCAGATCTACCTGATGGACAACCCGCTGCTGAGGCGGCCGCTGCGGCCGGAGGATGTCAAGCCGCGGCTGCTCGGCCACTGGGGCACCACGCCGGGCCTCAACCTCCTGTACGCCCATCTCAACCGGGTGATCCGCAACTGGGACCTCGACATGATCTACATCGCGGGACCCGGCCACGGCGGCCCGGGCCTGGTGGCCAACGCCTACCTGGAGGGCACCTACACCGAGCGCTACCCGGGCATCGGCCGCAGCACCGCCGGCCTGGCCGCGCTCATGCGGCAGTTCTCCTTCCCGGGCGGCATCGGCAGCCACGCGACGCCCGAGGTCCCCGGCTCCATCCATGAGGGCGGCGAGCTGGGCTACTCGCTGATCCACGCCTACGGCGCGGTATTCGACAACCCGGACCTGATCGCCGCCTGCGTGATCGGCGATGGGGAGGCCGAGACCGGGCCGCTGGCGACCAGCTGGCACTCCAACAAGTTCCTCAACCCGGCCACCGACGGTGCCGTCCTGCCGATCCTGCACCTCAACGGCTACAAGATCGCGAACCCGACGGTGCTGGCCCGGATACCCGGTGGCGAGCTCACCGCCCTGCTGGAGGGCTACGGGTACCGGGTGCACGTGGTGGCCGGCGACGAGCCGGAG
This sequence comes from Streptosporangiaceae bacterium, assembly GCA_035518495.1. Classification (GTDB taxonomy): domain Bacteria; phylum Actinomycetota; class Actinomycetes; order Streptosporangiales; family Streptosporangiaceae; genus UBA9676. The sequence continues at coordinate 22,563 of DATIXO010000072.1, read as the reverse complement.
CCGGTGCACCAGCAGTTGGCCGCCACCCTCGACGAGGTGGTGGAAGAGATCCAGGCCATCCAGCGGCGGGCCAGGGAGGAGGGAGACCTCACCCGGCCTCGCTGGCCGGCGATCGTGCTGGCGACACCGAAGGGGTGGACCGGTCCCAAGATCGTGGACGGCCTGCCGGTGGAGGGGACGTGGCGCGCGCATCAGGTGCCGATCCCCGATCCGCGGACCAATCCCGAGCATCTGGCCCTGCTGGAGGAATGGCTGCGCAGCTACCGGCCCGGCGAGCTGTTCGACGCCGGCGGCGCGCTGGTGGAGGACCTGGCAACCCTCCCCCCGCGTAGCCACCGCCGGATGAGCGACAACCCGCACGCCAACGGCGGCCTGCTGCTGCGCGACCTCGCCCTGCCCGATTTCCGTGACTACGCGGTGCCGGTCGCCCAGCCCGGCACCGGGTCGACGGAGCCGACCGCCGTGCTCGGGAAGTGGCTGCGGGATGTGATCGCGCGCAACCCGGCCACGTTCCGGCTGTTCGGCCCGGACGAGACGGCGTCCAACCGGCTGCAGGCCGTGTTCGAGACGACCAGCCGGGCCTTCGACGGGCGGATCATCGACGGCGACAACGACCTGGCACCGGACGGCCGGGTGATGGAGGTGCTGTCGGAGCACCTGTGTGAGGGCTGGCTGGAGGGTTACCTGCTCACCGGCAGGCACGGGCTGTTCAACTGCTACGAGGCGTTCATCCACATCATCGACTCCATGTTCAACCAGCACGCGAAGTGGCTGAAGGTGTCGCGGGGCATCGCCTGGCGACGGCCCATCGCCTCACTCAACTACCTGCTGTCCAGCCTGGTATGGCGGCAGGACCACAACGGCTTCTCCCACCAGGACCCCGGCTTCATCGATCACGTGATGAACAAGAAGGCCGAGATCATCCGCATCTACCTGCCGCCGGACGCGAACTGCCTGCTGTCGGTGGCCGACCACTGCCTGCGCAGCCGGAACTATGTCAACGTGATCGTGGCCGGCAAGCAGCAGCAGCCGGACTGGCTGGCGATGGACGACGCGGTGATCCACTGCACCCGGGGCGCGGGCATCTGGGAATGGGCCAGCAATGACCAGCCGGGCGAGCCGGACGTCGTCCTGGCCTGCTGCGGCGACATTCCCACCCTGGAGACCCTGGCCGCGGCCGACCTGCTACGCCAGCATCTGCCCGGGCTCAAGGTGCGGGTGGTCAACGTGGTGGACATCATGCGGCTGCAGCCCGAGAGCGACCACCCGCACGGCATGTCCGACGCCGAATACGACTCGCTGTTCACCACCGAAAAGCCGGTGATCTTCGCCTACCACGGCTACCCGTGGCTCATCCACCGGCTCACCTACCGCCGTCACGGCCACGACAACCTGCACGTGCGCGGGTACATCGAGGAAGGCACCACCACCACCCCGTTCGACATGGTCATGCTTAACGATCTTGACCGGTTCCACCTGGTCATCGACGTGATCGACCGGGTGCCCCGGCTGGCGCCCTCGGCCGGCCACCTCCGGCAGCTGATGACCGACGAGCGGATCCGGTGCCGCGCCTACACCCGCAGCCACGGCGAGGACGCGCCGGAGATCCGGCACTGGGCCTGGCCGCATTAGAGGGGGCGAGCCGGTGCGCGTGCTGGTGGTCAACGCCGGGTCCAGCAGCCTCAAGCTGCGGGTCCTGGACTCCTCGGACAAGGTGACCGGCACCGCCGATCTGCCGGCGCCGCGCGGCGTGGCGGACGCCGAGGCGGTGAGCGCCACGCTCGCCTCGCTCGGTGATGCCGACGCCGCCGGCCACCGCATCGTCCACGGCGGCACCTCGTTCACGGCACCGGTCAAGATCGACGACGCCGTGCTGGCGAGGCTGTGGGCGCTCACCGACCTGGCCCCGCTGCATCAGCCAAAATCACTGGCCGCGGTGGAGGCGGTCCAGCGGGCGCGGCCCGGCCTGCCGGGCGTGGCATGTTTCGACACCGCGTTCCATGCCACGATCCCGGCGGCGGCCGCCACCTACGCGCTGCCACGTGAGTGGCGCCAGCGCTGGGCGCTGCGGCGCTACGGCTTCCACGGGCTGTCCCACTCCTATGCGGCGGGCCGGGCGGCGGACCTGGCCGGCGCCAGCGGGGACGCCACGCTGCGCGTCGTCACCTGCCACCTGGGCGCCGGAGCATCGCTGGCCGCCGTGCGCGGCGGCGTCTCGGTGGACACCACCATGGGATTCACGCCGCTGGAGGGCCTAGTGATGGCCACCCGCTCCGGATCGGTCGACCCGGGCCTGGTGCTGTGGCTGGCCGAGCATGCCGGCACGCCACCCGCGGAACTGGCAGCCACGCTGGAACACCGGTCCGGGCTCCTGGGCCTGGCGGGGACCGCGGACATGCGCGAGGTGGTGGCCGGCGCGGCCGCCGGCGGGCAGGACGCGCGGCTCGCGCTCGATGTCTATGTCCACCGGCTCCGGGCCGGCATCGCGGCCATGGCCGCCGCCCTCGGTGGCCTGGACGTGCTGGCCTTCACCGGCGGCGTAGGCGAGAACTCGCCGCCGGTCCGGTCGGAGGCGGCAGCCGGGCTCGGCTTCCTCGGCGTCTGCCTGGACGCCGAGCGCAACGCCGCCGCGGACGGCGGTGGCAGCGCGGCCGACCGGGAGATCGGGCGCGCCGGTGTCCCTGTCAGGTCGTTCGTGATCGCCGCCAGGGAAGATATCGAGATCGCCGGCCAGGTCCGGGCGGTGCTGGGCGCGGCGGGGCGTTAACGTGCATCGTGTTGCGCATGCTTGAGCTGCCCCAGCGGGCCCGCGCCTGCCGGGGCCCGGCTGGCGGGCGGGGACGACGGGAGACGCAGCTGTGACGGCCGCGAGCAGGTTCTTCGAGAAGGCGCTCAAGCTGCCCCCCGCCGAGACCCACGCGGTCAGGGCCGAGCGGGACCTCCCGGTCCCGATGCCGGACGGGGCGGTGCTGCTGGCCGACCGGTACGCCCCGCCCGGGCCCCGCCGGCCGCTGGTGCTGATCCGCTCCCCCTACGGGCGGCGGGGCCCCTTCGGGCTGCTGTTCGGCAGGCTGCTGGCAGAACGCGGGTTCCAGGTGCTGGTCCAAAGCTGCCGCGGCACCTTCGGCTCCGGCGGCGCTCTCGACCCATTCCGCGAGCACGACGACGGTCTGGCCACCGTCGCCTGGATGCGGCGGCAGCCCTGGTACCCGGGGGCGTTCGCCACCGCCGGGCCGAGCTACCTCGGCATCGTCCAGTGGGCGATAGCCGCGGGCGCCGGGCCGGACTGCAAGGCCATCGCCGCCCAGATCACCGCCGCTGACCCAGGTGGGCGCGTCTACGAAGGCGGGGCCTTCTCGCTGGAGACCATGCTCGGCTGGATCGACCAGGTCGCCCACCAGGAGCAGCGGTTCGCGATGGCCAGGCAACGGCGGGCCGGCCGCAGGCTCCAGCCGCTCATGCACCGTCTTCCCCTGGGCACGCTGGACCGGCTGGCGACCGGCCACCGGGTCGGCTACTGGCAGGACTGGCTGGCGCACAGCCAGCCGGGCGATCCCTACTGGGAGCCCCGCAGTTTCGCCGGTACCCTCGGGCAGGTCACCGCCGCGGTGAGTTTCGTCGGCGGCTGGCACGACTTTTTCCTGCCCGAGCTGCTGCGCGACTACGCCGTCCTGCGCGAGACCAGCCAGGCCAGCCGGGCCGGCCAGGAACCGTACCTGCTGATCGGGCCGTGGCGGCACACCGACTCCGAGGTCATCGGGGCGAGCGTCCGGGAATCGCTGGCCTGGCTCCGGGCGCACCTGCTCGGCGACCGCAGCCAGCTCAGGCCCGCTCCGGTCCGGATCTTCGTGGCCGGGGCGGGCGAATGGCGCGACCTGCCGGCCTGGCCGCCACCCGCCCAGGCGCAGCGATGGCACCTGCAGGCCGGCGGCGGGCTCCACCCTGACCCGCCCGCGCCGTCAGAGCCTGACCACTACACCTACGACCCCGCCGACCCCACGCCGAGCCTCGGTGGTCCCACCAGCTCCGGCGGGCAGGCCCAGCCCGACAACCGGATGCTGGAGGCCCGCCCCGACGTCCTCACCTACACCAGCGCACCGCTCGACCGCGATCTCGAGGTCATCGGCCAGCCGTCCGCTGAGCTGTTCGTGAGCTCCAGCCGGGAGCACACCGACTTCTTCGCCCGGCTGTGCGACGTCGATCCCACCGGCCGGTCCACCAACATCTGTGACGCGCTGCTGCGGCTCGCTCCTGGCCAGCCCGCCGCCCTGCCCGACGGCACCATCGAGGCGCGGATCGGCCTCTGGCCGACCGCCCACCGCTTCCGGGCACGCCACCGGCTCCGCCTCCAGGTCTCCAGCGGGGCCCACCCCCGCTATGCCCGCAACCCCGGCACCGGTGAGCCGCTCGCGACCGCCGCCACCCTGGTCACGGCGCGCCAGGACATCCACCACGACCCCGGCCATCCCTCCGCGATCACCCTGCCGGTCAGCGGGTAGGAGGAACCGCGGCACAGCGCTAGAGTTGCTCCCCATGGCACGGGACCTGAGCCAGGTCGTCGAGGCCGGCTGGGCGGCGGCGCTCGCACCGGTCGCGGAACGCATCGCCGCCATGGGAGATTTCCTGCGGGCGGAGGTGGCGGCCGGGCGCCGGTACCTGCCAGCGGGCGAGAACGTCCTGCGCGCGTTCCAGCAGCCGTTCGCCGGCGTGCGGGTGCTGATCATGGGCCAGGACCCTTATCCCGCGCCCAGCTGCGCGGTCGGGCTGAGCTTCTCCGTCCCGCCCGAGCTGCGCAGACTGCCGCCGAGCCTGGTCAACATCTTCCGCGAGTACACCGAGGACCTGGGCTACCCGCAGCCGGCCACCGGCGATCTGTCCACCTGGGCGGAGCGCGGGGTGCTGCTGCTCAACCGGGTTCTCACCGTCCAGCCGGGAAAGCCAGGCTCTCACCGCGGCAAGGGCTGGGAGGAAGTGACCGAGCAGGCCATCCGGGCACTCGTGGCCCGGGACACCCCGCTGGTCGCGATCCTGTGGGGCCGGGACGCACGCAACCTGGCGCCTTTGCTCGCCCCGACGCCGATCATCGAGTCCGCGCATCCCAGCCCGAACTCGGCCGACCGGGGGTTCTTCGGGACGCGGCCGTTCAGCCGCGCCAGCGAACTGCTGCAGCGGCAGGGCGGCGCGCCCATCGACTGGAAGCTGCCCTAGCGACCGGCCGGCTGGAAACTGCCCCAGCGCCCGGCCGGCCCGTCCCCGGCTGCCCGGCCCGGCGGCCGCCCCCCGGTCAGCCCGCCGGTGGAATCTCGTAGATGTGGATCGCGTACGGGCCGAAGTTGTCGATGAGCGTGCTGGCGCGGATCGGGACCGTGCGGTTCTCGCCGTAGACGGCAGCCGATGTTGCTGAGCCGACGCCGGTCAGCTTGATCAGCTGACCATTGAGTGTGCTGTCAGACAGGTTGAGCACGAAGAAGTAGCTGTGGCCTGATGAGCTCCGCCAGGCCACCTGAAGCGGTGGCGTCGCCGTCGCGCCCAGAGATGGCGGGTTGATGGTCCCCTGCAGCACGCTCGCCAGCTTCGTGATGGTGGCGTCCTGCTTGGTCATCTCGGCGGCCACCGCCGGGGGCGTCACGTCAAATTGGAAACTGGGCGAGACCTGCACGGGGAAGTAGAAGATGCCCCTGGCGCCATGAATGATGGCCTCCCAGACCTCAGCCCGGAACTGGGCGGGGGTGACGACGGGGTTCCCCGCGTCGTAGGCCCCTGACTCGATGAACACGAATACCGGCTTGCTCCCGGCGATCTGGCGCAGCTCGGTGACCTCCTGGCCTATCGATCCAAGGTCATTGCCGTCGCCGTTGTTGACCGGGTAGAGGTCAGCGCTGATCCAGTTGGCGCCGTGGACATACTGCTGGTACCAGGAGGGCCCACTTGCCCTCGTCTTCAGGTCGTACTGGTTGAACTGCCCGTTGAAGTTGATGTACACGGGCTCGCTGGGGTCGATGTGCTTCCACGCCAGGTAGGTCCGCCTGATCGCCGCATGCGATACCTGGGAGGTGATGTCGTCAGGCTGGTCCGGCAGCGCCCAGGCCAGCAGGTGCTTGTCGCCGATGTCGCTGGCCGGATTGCTGGCGGGCGCCCGGATCTCAAACAGCCCGTCCCGGATGGCGGCCCGGTTCCAGGCCGTCTCGTCGCTGCCCTGGGGGACGACGACCATGGTGTTGACGCCCCGGCTCTTCCACTGCCCGAAACTGTCCGCTGGCTGGACGTAGACGCCGATGGGGAAGAAGTGGGCCAGCGAGGCGAACCCTCCCGGCGCGGGCGAGTTGCTGGCGGCGGAAGGCGTGCTGCTCGCGGTGCTCTGCGGTGCCGTGCTGCCCTGCGAGGCGCTGGCGGTGCCCGCCGGCGTGGCGGTGCTGTGCGAGGCCCCGCACCCGGCCATCAGCGCCGCCGCCGCGCCCGCGCCCAGCCAGGCGCGCAGCACGCGTCGCGCTTCCCCGGTCCCCTTGCTCATTTCCCCACTCCCTGATTCGTAGGTGCTGACAATAGCCCGATCGCGGGCCGGGAGCCCCGGAAGCAGCCAAACCGTGCGCCGCGTGACGCGGCATGTCCCCGGCTGCCACCCCCACGTCACCCGGCCACCCGGCTGGGGCCGGATCCCGCCCGGCTGGGGGCCGCATCCCGCCCGGCCGGGGGGCCGGATCCCGCCCGGCTGGGCCCCCGCATCCCGCCCGGCTAGGGCCCCGCATCCCACCCGCCCGCGGGAATGTTGCGCGATCAACTATCGTTGTGGGGGCGAGGCTCGCGGGCGGCACCGCCGCCCTGGGGCGACCGGCTTACCGCCCGAGCAGAGGAGCGCTGTCATGCCTGCGGTCACCGTCGAAGACATCCTGGTCCTGCCGCGCGTCGCCGAGCCCGATCCCGCTGCCGCGGCCGAGCGCCCGGTCGCATCGGTCACCACGGCGCCAGCGGGTTTCGAGGGCGAGGGCTTCCCGGTCCGCCGCGCCTTCGCCGGGGTGGACCTGGCCCGGCTGGACCCGTTCATCCACATGGACCAGATGGGCGAGGTCGACTACGCGCCGGGTGAGCCGAAGGGCACCGCCTGGCATCCGCACCGCGGCTTCGAGACCGTCACCTACATCATCGACGGGATCTTCCGCCACCAGGACTCCAACGGCGGCGGCGGGCGGATCACCAACGGGGACACCCAGTGGATGACCGCGGGCGGCGGCATCCTGCACATCGAGGAGCCGCCGGAGGAGCTGGTCGCCAGCGGTGGGCTGTTCCACGGCTTCCAGCTCTGGGTGAACCTGCCCCGCAGGCTGAAGATGACCAACCCCCGGTACCAGGACATCCGGGCCGGCCAGGTCGCGCTGCTGTCCTCCGCCGACGGCGGTGCGCTGCTCCGGCTCATCGCCGGGGACCTGGCGGGCAACAGCGGCCCGGGCATCACCCACACGCCGATCACGCTGCTGCATGCCACCGTCGCGCCCGGGGCGCAGGTCCGGCTGCCCTGGCGGCGTGACTTCAACGCGCTCGCCTACGTACTGGCGGGCTCGGGCACGGTGGGCGCCGAGCGCCGCCCGGTGCGCACCGGCCAGCTGGCCGTGTTCGGCCCCGGCGATGCGGTCACCTTTGCCGCCGGCCAGCGTCAGGACGGCCCGGGCCAGCAGCTCGACCTGCTCCTGCTCGGCGGCGAGCCCATCCGCGAGCCCATCGCCGCCTACGGGCCGTTCGTGATGAACACCAGGGACGAGCTGGTCACGGCGTTCGAGGACTACCAGGCCGGCCGCCTCGGGAGCATCCCGGCCCAGCGGCGCACGGTGCCGGACGAGCCGCACCCCGGCCACGACGTCCTGTAACCGCCCCGGCCGGTAACCAGCCGCGCCGGAGGCCGCCACGCGGCAACCCAGCCGTGCCATAGGCCGCCGCGCGGTAACCCCAGCCACGCCGCAGACCGCGCGGTAACCGGCCGTGCCATGGACCGCCGCGCGGTAACCCCAGCCACGCCGCAGACCGCGCGGTAACCGGCCGCGCCATGGACCGCCGCGCGGTAACCCTCCCGCCGTCAGCTGAACACCGCTGGCGGCGGGGACGGGGACGGCCCGGCGCCGGTGTCGGTGATCGGCCTGGCGCCCGCGATGAACCGGCCGAGCTCAGCGCCCGCCACCACCTGCGCCGGGAACGGGTCGGCCGCGGCCCGCCTGATCAGTCCCGCGACCGGGAGCTCATGAGCGGAGGCGGCGACCACCAGGTTGCCGAACCTGCGGCCGTGCAGCACCGCCGCTTCCGCGATCACGCAGACGTGCCGGAACACCGCGCGCACCGCGGCCACCCGGCCACGGGCATGCGCGAGCGGCGGGCCGTCGCCGATGTTGACGGCGTAGATGCCCGGCGGCGCCAGTGCCCTGGCCGCGGCGGCGGTGAACTCCACCGACGTCAGGTGGGCCGGGGTCCGGGCGCCAGCGAACACATCCGCCACCACCGCGTCGAACGACTCGGCGGCGGCCTGCTCCACGACGGCGCGGGCATCGGCCACCCGGACGGCGATCCGGCCGGCCCCGGCCCGGGTCTTGGCCCCGGTCCCGGTCTTGGCCCCGGCCCCGGTGCTGGTCCCCGTCCCGGTGCTGGTCCCGGCCCGGGGCCGCCCGAGCCGGGGCAGCGGCAGCCGCCGCCGGACCAGCTCAGCCACCTCCGCATCGGCCTCGGCCGCCAGCTGGCTTGAGCCGGGCCGGGTCGCGGCCACGTAACGGGCCAGGGTCAGGCCGCCGCCGCCCAGGTGCAGCACGCGCAGCGGCGTACCCGCGGGCGCGGCCAGGTCGATCAGGTGCCCGAGCCGCCGCACGTACTCGAGCTCGAGGTGCCGTGGGTCATCGAGATCAACATGGGACTGCGGGACGCCGTCCACCAGCAGCATCCACGCCCGCGGCCGGTCCGGGTCGCGCAGCAGTTCCACCCGGCCTGCCGCGTCCACCCGGCCAGCACCCGTCTGGCCAGCACCCGTCTGGCCAGCACCCGCCCGGCCAGTACCCGGCCCTTTCCCGGCCCGCGGACGATCCGGCACAGCGGTTTCGTCCGGCGGCCCGGCTGCGTCCAGGGCCGTCACGGCGGGCCGGGCTGGGCGGCCAGACGCCGCAGGGCGGCGCGGGCGATGCCCGGGTCCGTGGTCGTCCAGAACGGCGGCAGCGACGCCCGCAGGAAACCGCTGTAGCGGGCGGTGGCCAGGCGCGGGTCCAGCACCGCCACCATCCCCTTGTCGTCGGTCGTGCGCAGCAGCCTGCCCGCGCCCTGGGCGAGCAGCAGCGCCGCCTGCGCGGCGGCCACCGCCATGAAACCGTTCCCGCCGCGGGCGGCCACCGCCCGCTGCCGGGCGGACGCGAGCGGGTCGTCCGGCCGCGGGAACGGGATGCGGTCGATCACCACCAGCTGCAGCGAGCGGCCCGGCACATCCACCCCCTGCCAGAGGGACAGGGTGCCGAACAGGCAGCTCGCCTCGTCGCCGGTGAACTGGCGGAGCAGTTCGGCGGTGGCGTCCTCGCCCTGGCACATCAGCGGCTGGCTGATCTCGCCCCGCAACTCGTCCGCTGCCTGCCGGGCCGCCCGCATGGACGAGAACAGCCCGAGCGTGCGGCCGCCAGCGGCCTCGATCAGCTCACGCAGCTCAGTCAGGTAGGCCTCGGGCAGGCCGTCGCGGCCCGGCGGAGGCAGGTGCCGGGCGACATACAGGATGCCGCTGTGCCGGTGGTCGAACGGGGACCCGACATCCAGCCCGGACCAGGCGAGGCCCGGCGGGGCGGAGGAGGCGCCGTCCGCAGGCGCCGCGCCGTCCGCAGGCGCCGCCCCGTCCGCGGGTGCCGCGCCGTCCGCTGGCGCCACGCCGTCGCCCGGGCCAGCCGCGGCCCCTGGCGGAGGCAGGCCCCACTGCCGTGCGAGCGGCTCGAAGGACCCGCCCAGCGCCAGCGTGGCCGAAGTCAGCACGACCGTCTGGCGGCGGAACAGGCGCTCGGCCAGCAAGGTGCCGACCTGCAGCGGTGCTATCCGCAGCGTGGGCGGCCGCCGGGAATCGCCGTCCGGCGGCCGGTCCATCCACATCACATCGGGCCGCTCCGCGACGTCGGGGCCGAACGCGGCCAGCATCCGGCCGGCCGTCGCGCCCACGTCGTCGAGAGCGGCCTGGGCGGCCCGCCACGCCGACAGGCGTTCGGCATCGGCGGCGTTGTCGGAGCCGCTGGCCCGCACCTGTGCGGCGCACGCGCCTGCCGCGTCGCGGATGGTGGCCAGCGAGCTGGCCAGCGGCGCGGGCAGGTCGTCGATCCGCCCGGCCGGGACGCCCGCCAGGACCCGCTCCGCCGCCTCCGCCGCCTCCCGCAGCGGGCCGGCCTCCTCGGCCGTGAGCACCCGGCCGCAGCGGCGGGCGGCAGTCTCCACCGCGGCCGCGGACAGCTCGGCGGCGGCCGCCGAGGTGACCCGGTTCACCAGGTCATGCGCCTCGTCGATGATCACCACATCGTGCTCGGGCAGCACCCCGAACTCCTCCAGCGCGTCGATCGCGAGCAGCGCGTGGTTGGTGACGACGATGTCCGCCCGCCCGGCCGCCTCCCGGGCCCGCTCGGCATGGCAGGTGGAGCCGAACGGGCACCGCTGGGCGCCGAGGCATTCCCTGGCGCTCACCGAGACCTGGCGCCAGGCGCGGTCCTCGACCCCCGGCACCAGGTCGTCGCGGTCCCCGGTGGCCGTGCTGGCCGCCCACTCGCCGAGCCGCCGCACCTGCTGGCCGACGGCGGACACGGCGGCCGGGTCGAACAGCGTCTCCCCGGGCTCATCCGGCGGGCCGGTCCGCAGCCGGTGCTGGCACAGGTAATTGCGGCGGCCCTTGAGGATCGCGAAGGTCGGCTCACGGCCGAGCAGCGGCGCCAGCGCCGGTGTCAGGCGCGGCAGGTCGCGGTCGATCAGCTGCCGCTGGAGCGCGATCGTGGCCGTCGCCACCACCACCGACGCACCCTGGCCGACGGCGTGCGCCACCGCCGGGACCAGGTAGGCGAGCGACTTGCCGGTCCCGGTCCCCGCCTGCACGGCGAGGTGCTCCCCGGTCCCGATCGCGCGCCAGACCGCCTCGGCCATCGCGTCCTGCCCCGGCCGGGCGGTCCCGCCGATGGCGCCCACCGCCGCCGTCAGCAGGCCAGGCACGGACGCCGGCGCGCCCGCACCCGGGGACGCGCCATCCACGGGCGGGGACGGGCCATCCACGCCCAGGGACGGGGATGGGTCCTCCGGGGACGGATCATCCCGGGCGGGCTCGCGGAGGTCTCCGGTGGGCACGTCTGGAACGCTACCGCGCCCCCCGGACGTCCCGGCGGCAGCGCGCGGGGCCCCCGCCGTGGGCGGCAGCGGCGACGACGTCATCGGCCTGGGCGGCTCGCCGAGCAGCACGCTCATCGAGCACTACAACGGCACCGCGCGGAGCATCGTGCCCAGCCCCCTCGCCCGGCAAGGACAACGCGCTGACCGGCGTCACCGAAAGCTCCGCGACCGACCTGTGGGCGGTCGGCTACGACATCCCCACCGGGGCGGCCCAGGCGCAGACGCTGACCCTGAACTGGAGCGTGGACCACGGTCGCGAGCCCGGACCAGGGCAGCCCCAGCCTGCTGACGTCGGTCTCCACCACCCCGGGCGACGCGATCGTCTGGGCGGCCCGGCTGCAGCGGCACCACCGGCTCCTTCAACCCGCTCCTCATGCAGAACGGTTAGCACCGCCGCACCGCCCGTGCGATCCATCGGCACGTGGCGGCGGGCACAAGGGATGCCCACGGGCACCCGCCCATGTCCCAGGGCCTCCCGCGGCCGGGCCAGAGCTGCGACGATGAACCTCATGACCGAGCCACACCCGTCCGCGGCCGCCTTCCGCGCCGCCCGTGACCTGCTGCTGCGCCACCGCGACGACTACGCGGCGGCCAGGCGCGAGTTCTCCTGGCCCGTGCTGGAGGAGTTCAACTGGGCGCTGGACTGGTTCGACGTGATCGCGGCCGGGCACCCCGGCCAGACCGCGCTGCGGATCGTCGCCGACGGCGACGCCGCCGCCCAGCTCAGCTACGGCGAGCTGGCCGCCCGGTCCAGCCAGGTCGCCAACTGGCTGAGCGAGCTGGGCGCCCGCCGGGGCGACCGGCTCCTGCTCATGCTGGGCAACATCGCGCCGCTGTGGGAGGTCATCCTGGCGGCGATGAAGCTCGGCGTGGTCATCATCCCGGCCAGCACGCTGCTCGGCACGGCCGACCTCGCCGACCGGATCGCGCGCGGCGACGTCCGGCACGTGGTGACCGAGGCGGGCCTGGCGGGCAGGTTCGACGGCCTCGGCGGCCGCTGGACCGCGATCGCGGTAGGCCCGGGCCCGGACAGCGGCGCGACCCCGGACGGCTGGCTGCCGTACGCGGACGCGGCCGGTGAGTCGCCGGCGTTCACCCCGGACGGCGTGACCAGGGCCACCGACCCGCTGCTGCTCTACTTCACCTCGGGCACGACCGCCCAGCCGAAGCTGGTCGAGCACACCCACGCGTCCTACCCGGCCGGGCACCTGTCGACCATGTACTGGCTCGGCCTGCGGCCGGGGGACGTGCACCTGAACATCTCCTCCCCCGGCTGGGCCAAGCACGCGTGGAGCAACGTTTTCGCCCCCTGGAACGCCGAGGCCACCGCGCTGATCCTGGGCCACGAGCGGTTCTCGGCGCAGGCCCTGCTCGGCGCCCTCGGCGAGTGCGGGGTCACCACGTTCTGCGCGCCGCCGACCGTCTGGCGGCTGCTCATCCAGTCCGATCTCGGCTCGGCCGGCACCGCCACCCTGCGCGAGTGCGTCGCCGCTGGCGAGCCGCTCAACCCCGAGGTGATCGAGCAGGTCCGCCGGGCCTGGCAGATCACCGTCCGGGACGGCTACGGCCAGACCGAGACCACCGCCCAGGTCGGCAACTCCCCCGGCCAGCCGGTCAAGCTGGGCTCGATGGGCCGTCCCCTGCCCGGCTACACGGTGGTGCTGGTCGACCCCGTCACCGGCGAGCCCGCGGCCGAGGGGGAGCTCTGCCTGGACCTGACCGCCCGCCCGCTGGGGCTGATGACCGGCTACCGGGGCGACCCGCAGCGGGAGGCGGAGGCGATGGCCGGTGGCTACTACCACACCGGCGACGTGGCATCCCGCGACGAGGACGGCTACCTCACCTATATCGGGCGCACCGACGACGTGTTCAAGGCCTCCGACTACCGGATCTCCCCATTCGAGCTGGAGAGCGTGCTCATCGAGCACGAGGCCGTCGCCGAGGCGGCCGTGGTCCCCTCCCCCGACCCGGTGCGGCTCGCCGTGCCCAAGGCGTACGTGACGCTGGCGGCCGGCGCCGAGCCCTCGGCGGACACGGCGCTGGCGATCCTCGCCTACACGCGGGAGCGGCTGGCCCCCTACAAGCGGGTGCGCCGGCTGGAGTTCGCCGAGCTGCCCAAAACGATCTCCGGCAAGATCCGCCGGGTGCAGCTGCGGGACCAGGAGAGCGAGCGCCTCGGCCCGGACGGGCCCGCCACTTCCCCCGCTGGCGTGCGGGGCGTCACCGAGTTCTGGGAGGAGGACTTCCCCCAGCTCAAGAGCTGATCACTGCCCACCATGGCGGCCATCGGCACCGCCGCCGCGATCTACACGGTGCCCGCGCTCCAGGGCGAGGTCGGCCAGCCAGGACTCGCCGCTGGCTGGGTTCGCGGCCAAGTCACGCAGATCGGCGCCATTTATCTGGGTCACCGGCTGCCACGGGTTACGCTCCCGCCTGCCCCGCAGCTCGGTAAGCCGGTAGCACACCTGCCCGTCGACCCTGATGACCCACTCCCAGGTCAGTTCCGCCCACTCAGTGCCGTACGTGCTGAAGATCCGGGCGATTACCCGGGACGAACGCCCCGCCATAACGCTGCCTCTTCCCCAGCGACACGGTCCCCTAACATTGGCGACAGATAGAGCGCGCCGGGGTGTCGCGAGAGCAGGCAGCACTGGCCCCATCGCAGCATGGACACCCGCCCGAGCCTATGCGCGCCGCATTACCAGCACATCCGGTTCGGGCTTGGCCGCCTCTCGTGGGCCGGAAGCTGGCCACCGATCTAGCGCTGCTGTGCCCGCTCCGCCAGGTACACGCGCACCTGCTCTCTCAGGTCATCCAAGGTTTGTGCCCGTAGGACGACCGGCGGACTGGACTTCATCCGCCGCGCGTAGTACAAGCCAGAGACGCCGCGCCACCAGTGCCATCCGGTGAACTCGGTTTCCAGGTCGTCATCGCCACTCACGATTCACAGTCTATATCGCTCTATATCAGTCTGATGTGCCCTGGATGTTTAGGCAGCTCAGGACCGGTCTAGTTTGACCTGTATGGCTGTGCCGCCGTTCGACCCGCACTCGGGGCCGCCCGCCTACCTGTACGTCCAGGTAGCTGATCATCTGGCTGCCCGGATTTCGGCGGGCGAGCTGGCCCCCGGGTACCGCCTGCCGGGTGAGCGGGAACTGGCCGACACCTACCAGGTCGCGGTCGGCACCATCCGGCAGGCACTGGACGAGTTGCGGCGCCGTGGTCTCGTGGCGACCCTCGCCGCGAAGGGGACCTTCGTGGTGCAACAGGCCTAGATTTGGCCTGTCCCTCGTAAACGGCCTCGGTGCGCAGCGGGCCAGGGCTGAGCTTCGAGGAGTGAGCCCTGAAGACTTACGCGGGATTGCCACCACGGCACCAGAGGGTGAGCATAATCTCACTGACTGCGGTCCGCCTGGGGGTGGGGAGCATAGGTCATGGGCGGGGATCGTGCGGATGACTATCTGGCCGGGCTGCCGGATGCGCAGCGCGCGGAACTGGAGCGGGTGAACGGCCCGGGCCTGGACGCGCTGCATGAATACCTGGACTCCGGCCAAGCGGTGGCGTTCCTGGGCGCCGGGGTCTCCGCGCCGCTGTATCCGCTGTGGGATGGGCTGATCGGAGAGCTGGTGGAGGCGGCGTCTGGGCGGCTGACCGCGAAAGAGGCTGAGACCTGCCGGGTGCTAGCGCGGGAGAGCCCAGAGGAAGTGGTGGAGATCGTCCGCCGCGGCCTGGGCCCGGGTGTGTACCGAGAGGTGCTGCGGCAGGTGCTGCGGGCCCGAACCGACCCGGAGTCGGGACGGTCCTGGACGCCGATGCAGGAACTGGTTTGCCGGTGCGCGTTCAAGGCCGTGGTTACTACGAACTACGACCCGGGGATCGTGAACGCCCGGATGCGGGTCCGGCCGGACGCGTCAGCGACCGGGTTCACGACCTGGGAGGACGAGCTCGAACTCGACCAGTGGCGGAGCGGGGATGTGTTCGGCGAGGCGGAGTTGCCCGTCTTGTTCGCCCATGGTCAGCACAACCGGCCCGACAGCGTGGTGCTCGCCACAACGGAGTACCGGCGCGCCTATGCGGGGAAGCTGCCGCATGTCCTTGGCCGGCTGATGGACAGCGGTCACCTGGTATGGCTCGGGTTCAGCTTTGCCGACCGGCGCGTTGCCGCGATCCTGCAGGAGATAGCCAACACGACGGGCACCCGGATGGACCCGGGCAGCGCGCATCGACCGCGGATGGGCCGCCCAGGCCGACGCGCTGCACGATCGGCTGGTCCCGGAAGACCTTGCCCCCGACCCGCTGGCCACCGTCGAGCGGCTCGTCGCCGGCCAGAAACGTGCGGAGCGAAAGAACCGCCGACGTAGACCGGAGGGGAGTGAGGGCTGATGGCGTCGTCGTGGACCGGTGTGCAGATCGCGACCCTGGCGGTGGAGGCGCTGACGCCGATCACCGTGGCCGGGCTGGGGGTGCTGTTCGCCCGCACCAGCAGGCGGATCGAGCAGGTGCAGTGGGCCAACCAGACCGTGGTCACCCGGCGGCTGGACATCTTCGGCCAGCTCGCGCCGGGGCTGAACCAGCTGCTGTGCTTCGCCACCTTCGTCGGCGGCTGGAAGGAGATCGAGCCCCGGCAGGCCATCGCGGTCAAGCGCAAGCTGGACGAGACGATGTACGCCAACAGGGTGCTGTTCTCCGACGAGCTCTTCGCCGCCTACCACGGCTTCATGAGCACCCTGTTCGCCATGTACGCCACCACCGACGCCGACGCGCACCTCCGCGCCCCGATCAAGAGCAGATGGGGGAACCGCCGCAACATGAGCTGGTGGCATGAAGACTCGATGGCCGGCCTGTTCAGCCCGGACAACCCCGCCAGCATCGAGGACATCCAGGCCGCCTACGACCAGCTGGCGCAGCGATTCCGCGCCGAGCTGTACGTCACCCACCAGACCCGGCCGCTGCTGGCCACCCAGCCTTAGGCCAGCGGCAATTTGCCCTTTTCGGGTCACCCGCGCCCGGAGATGAGCGTATTGTCGCTGGCTGTGACCTGCCCTAGCTTGAGGGCGTGGCGTCTTCATCGCCCGGGATGGTCGCCGTAATTGGCGGTGTGCACCGATCGACCGGGTCAGGCGTCCAACAGGCAACTGATCTGCAGCGGGATCCATTTACGAGGGGTGATTTGGCTCCATACCCGAACGGGGGCAGAAAGGAGGGGCATGAAACTCCCTGCCATTATCTTCCGTACGGTGCTGCCGATTGTGGCGGCCGTGGCTCTCGGTGCCGAACTCACGGCCTGCGGAAGCGGCAGCAGCGGAGCCACCCCGCCGGCGCCCTCGGCCCCGACGGCCGCCACCGCGGAGGAGGCCTCTTCCTCCCCGGCCGCACCGAAACTGAGCCCCCGCGAACTGCAGTTCGCCTCTGACGCGCGGAACACCTTCAGCTTCGGCGGCAACGTCCAGGACGCTGCCCTGGCGTACTCCGGCCTGCACATATGCCACGGCCGCAAGGCCGGAGCGAGCGTCGCGGCCGAGGTTCCGTCCGCCATGCGGACATGGGCGAGCCTCTCCAAGGGCGACGCCGTCCAGATGATCATGCTGGCGGCGAAGGACATCTGCCCCTCCCAGTCGGCCCCGCAGCAGGTGACCTACGTGGTCACCGGCAGCGGCGCTCACGTCACCTATGGCCCGGCCGGCGCCAACTACGCCGGCAACGCCCCGCTGTCGGTCACCCAGCCGCTCGGCCAGCCGCAGTATTACTCGATCAACGCCCAGCTGACCGGTAATGGCAGTGTGACCTGCAGTCTCAAGGTGGACGGGGTGATCCTCTCGTCCGCGTCGGCGTCGGGCAGCGGCAACATCGCCAGCTGCGAGATCGACCAGGACCTCAACGGGAGCTGGGAGGCCACGAGCGTCACCGGGTGACAGGCGGCGCCAGCGCGCCACCGGCGAGCGGTCAGGCTGTGACGTCGGTGCTCGTGAAGCGGGCCCACGCGATAGCGCAGAAGATCACCGCATAGACCCCGAACGACAGCAGCCCGTGCAGCAGGTCGGTGGTGGCGACCGGCGTGCGGAGCAGCGAGTCGAAAAACAGCCACCAGTGGGTCGGCAGGTAGGGCTGCACCACCGCGAACTGCGGGATGTTGTCGGCGATCTCGCTGGCCACGGCGAGCACCAGCACCGTGGCGATGGCGCCGATCGGGTGCTCGGTGAAGGTCGAGACCGCGAGCCCGATGGCGCCGAGCGCCGCCATGCCCGCGGCCACGTACAGCGTGACGAACAGCACCCGCAGCAGCCCCTCGCCGAGCGAGACCGTGGTCCCGGACAGCAGCGTCACCGGCCCGACCGGGAACAGCGTGGCGCCCGTCGCCAGCGCGGCGGCCACCACGACGCAGCAGGAAGCCAGCGCGAAGATCACGATCGCGACGTACTTGACGGCCAGCAGCCGGGTCCGCCCGGCGGGCACGGTGAGCAGGTACCGCAGCGTCCCCAGGCCGGCCTCCCCGGCCACCGAGTCGCCCGAGACCACCGCGATCGCCAGCGGCAGCACCAGGGCGATCATGACGGTGATCGCGATGAACGCCAGGAACACCCCGTTGCCGGCGAGCTGGTCGATGAAGGAGGACTCCGGCCCGCCGCCGCCGCGGGGGGCGGCCAGCCGCAGGGCGATCCCGAGCAGGACCGGCAGGGCGGCGAGGACTGCCAGCAGCGCCAGGTTACGCAGCCGGCGGAAGACCAGCCGCAGCTCCGAGCGGAGCAGCCGCAGCCAGGCGGCCACCGCACCGGGCCCGGCCGCCGCGCCCGCCGCCAGCTGGCCCGCGCCGGCCGGCGGAGCCCCGGTCGCCTCAGCCGTCGACATCGAACCCCTCCCCGGTCAGCCCGACGAACAGGTCCTCCAGGTTGGGCCGAGGTGTGTCCAGCCCGGCAACGCCGACGCCTGCCAGCACGAGTTCGCGGCAGATCCGTTCTGCGGATTCGTCCGCGAGCTGGGCGCTGACCTCGCCGTCCGCTGACTGGATGTCGGCCAGCCCGAGGGCGGCAAGCACCTTCGCCGCCTGGCCGGGCTGCGCGGTGCGGACGACGACCCGGCGGCTGTCCAGGCCGCGCATCTCCTCCAGCGAGCCCTGGAACACCAGCCGGCCGGTCCGCATCACCCCGACATGGGTGCAGATCTGCTCCACCTCGGCGAGCAGGTGCGAGGAGATCAGGACGGTCACGCCGTCGGTGGCGATCTCCCGGATCAGGCCACGCACCTCCCGGGTGCCCTGCGGGTCCAGGCCGTTGGTGGGCTCGTCCAGGATGATCAGCTCCCGGGGGCGGAGCAGGCTGGTCGCGATCGCCAGCCGCTGTTTCATGCCCAGCGAGTACGCCCGGTAGCGCTTCCTGGCGGCGCTGAGCAGACCCACCCGGTCCAGCGCCGCGTCGATCCGGGCGGGCGCGCTGCCCGGGTCGGCGGTCCGGTCGGCGGCGTCGATCCGGGTCAGGTTGGCGCGGCCGGACAGGCCCGGGTAGAAGGCCGGGCCCTCCACCAGTGAGCCCACCCGCGGCAGCACCCGGGCGGCCGCACCGGGAGCCGCGTCGCCGAGCAGGCAGACGCTGCCGCGGGTCGGGTAGATCAGGCCGAGCAGCATCCGGATGGTGGTGGTCTTGCCCGACCCGTTCGGCCCGAGGAAGCCGTAGACCGACCCGCGCGGGACAGCCAGGGCGAGATCGTCCACCGCGACCTGGCCGCCGCGGAACCGCTTGGTAAGCCCGCTGGTGGTGATCGCCAGGCCGGACGGGCCGGGCGGACTGGGCGCCTCGTCCGGCCCGGTGTCCGCGGCAGCGGACTGCCCGTCTTCCTGGCTGGCCGGAATCTGGGCCGGGGTCCCGGCCGGGGCCGGTCGCGCGGCGCTCACCCGGCCTGCGCCGCCGCGCTGTACAGCACCGACGGGGCCACCGCGCCGATCAGCAGGTGGCCGTTGCTGGTGATCAGCATGGAGAGCAGGCTGGTCTTGACGAGCCTGCCGCTGCCCCAGGTGCCGGACACGTGCGTGGCCGACCTGAGCAGGGCCGCCAGCACTCCGGCGCCGTCCACGCCGCCGCCCGGCCCGGAGCCCGGCCCGGCGGCCGCCGACTGGGCGGCCTGGCCCAGGGCGCCCGCCGCGTTGCCCCCGCGGGTGAGGGCGGACAGATCTGAGGCGGGCAGGACGGCCACCGACAGCCAGTCCTTGCCGACCACCTTGACGCCGGAGCCCGCCTGCCGCGGCGCCGGAGCATACGCGGTCCACCCGGCCGAGTGGCCGCCCGGCGTCATCGTGTGCACGCTCGCCCCCTTCGGCGGCGTGAAAGCGAAGACCGACGCCGGGGGCGCGGCGAAGCTGATCGAGGTGAAGCCGGTCTGGAACGCCGGGCTGGCCGCGCCGCGGGCGAAGACCTGGGCTTCCAGCACCACGCCGGGGTGCTGGGCGTCGAGCGCGATGACCACCTTGCCGACCAGGGAACGCCCGTCCTTGGGCGCGATCACCAGCTGGTAGGCGCTGCGCCCGGCCACCGTGGTGGTGGGGCCGGACCGCACGCTGGTGCTGGGGCCGACGGCCGTGAGCAGCTGCTGCGCGGCCTGCTGGGGGGTGACCTGCTGCGGGGAGCCGCCGCCTGGGCTGCCGGGAGCGCCGGCCGGAAAGCCCGCGCCCTGCTTCGCGGGCCGGGGCGGCAAGACGATCCGCTGCACCGAGTCGGAGCTGCTCTGCCAGATCCACCCGGTGCTGCCGTTGCGGATCACGTCGGTCTCACCGAGCGGCACGGGCAGGGCGAGCCGGAGGTGAGCGGGGTCGGCGTACCAGAGCCTGATCGTGTGCGACCCGGTCAGCATCGACAGCACCGACGACGGGTTCTGCTCCCCGGGCAGCTGGGGTATGCCGAGCGCCGCCGTCTCGACCACCGTGCCGGTCATCGGCGGTGGCGTGCCCACGTGGCTGGCCAGCGCGGTGAGCAGCTGGGCCGGGGTGCGGGCGGGCAGCGCGGGCGAGGCCGCCGCCGAGCTCGCCATCGACGCGGCCGTCACCGCTGCCACCACGGCAACGGCCCCGGCGGGCACCGCCCACCGTGCCCGGCGCGAGGGGCGCGCGGTCATCGGCATGAGCTTCATGGCCACCTCACACTCGCTCAGACCGGGCCGGGATATGCCGGCTCGGGTACCGGTCCCCCCGAACGCGACTGCTCCCGCCAGGCTATGCCACCCGCCGCGTTTCCGCGTCAGCCGCAGGGACTGTCACCACGTCACCCACGGGGATGACATTCAGGAAACGGCTGGCGGGCCGGGCCGGTTCCTGCCACGGGCCGGCCGGTTCCTACCAGCTGCCCCACGGCAGCAGCGAGGTGACCGCGATGACCGCGAACAGCAGGGTCAGGTAGGCGATCGACAGGTGGAACAGGCGCATGGGCGCGGGATTGGCGCTGGGCTGCACCACCCCGGCGCACGCGCCCTCGGTCACCGCGCGGCCCTCGCCGGCCGTGGGGGGCTCAGCAAGCGCGGCGTCCCCGGCCAGCGCGGGGCCGCCGGTCCTGGTGAGCCGGGCGACCCGCAGCTGCAGCCGGTGGGCCTCCAGCAGGAACCAGGCGCCGAGCCCGGCGGCGGCCGCGGTGTACAGCCAGCCCGCGTAGGGGGCGAGCACCAGTGTGGTCGCGACCATGACATAGGAGTAGAGCAGGATCTTGCGGGCCACCACCGTGGGCGGCGCCACGACCGGCAGCATGGGCACGCTCGCCGCCGCGTAGTCGTCCTTGAACTTCATGGCCAGCGCCCAGAAGTGCGGCGGGGTCCAGAAGAAGATGATGGCGAACAGCACCACCGCCGGCAGGCTGACCGTGCCGGTCACCGCCGACCAGCCGACCAGGACGGGGAAGCAGCCGGCCGCTCCGCCGATGACGATGTTGGACGGGGTGCGGCGCTTGAGCCCGATCGTGTAGATGAAGACGTAGAACAAGATGGCGGCGTCGGCCAGCACGGCGGACAGCCAGTTCACCAGCACGGCGAGCAGCACCGTCGAGGCCGCGCCCAGCAGGATGCCGAAGATGAGCGCCTCGGCCGGCTTGATGACCGCCAGCGGGGTGGGCTTGGCCAGCGGGCGGCGCGAAGTGCGCCGCATCTTCGCGTCGATGTCACGGTCGATGTAGCAGTTGATGGTGTTGGCGCTGCCGGCCGCGAGCGCGCCTCCGACCAGCGTCACGACGAGCAGCTTGACCGACGGCAGCCCGCGCGCCGCCAGCAGCATGGTGGGGATCGTCGTGACCAGCAGGAGCTCGATAATCCTCGGCTTGGTGAGGGCGAACAGCGAGCGGGCGACGACCCGTGCGGAACGGCGCCCCGCCAGGGCGGGGAGCGCGTTCGTCGTCGCAGGTGTCACTACCTGCCCTCCATGCCGTCATGCCGTCCGTACCCGCCACCGCCCGGCGGCCCGCCACTGCCGGGCGCACCACCGCTGCCCGGCGCGCCACCGCCGCCCGGCGGGTAACCACCGCCTTGAGAGTAGCCACCGCCCGGCGGCTGCGCGGGCGGGGGCTGCTGGCCGGCGGGCGGCTGCTGGGCCGGAGGCTGCTGGCCCGCGGCGGGCCGGGGAGCGCCGGCCGCGTGCCTGCCGCTGCCGGTGGCGCCGGTGGCGGGCACCAGGTCCCGGTGCCCGGGCACGGTGTGTGGCCTGGTGTACAGGAAGTACAGGACCGTGGCGACCACTATGAACAGGGCAATGGGAATCGCGAAGGTCATGATCGAGGCGGCCAGCGTCCAGTCGCTGCCCACTACCGCCGCAAGGTTCAATGCCACTGCAGCCTCCTGTGAATCAACACGGTCACCTCAGGCCGGGCCGGGACGGCCAAGCCGACTTGCGCCTGAGCAGCCGATCGAAGTCGGCCGCCGTGGCCTCGGATTCGTCTTCGCTGAGCCATCCGACTGCGAGCGCGACGGCAACGATACTGAACGGCACCAGTGGGATCACCCACAGGACCGCCCCGCCCACCTGCTGGTCGGAGATGACACTGAGGACATGATGGCGGAAGCCGAGGTAGGCCGGGTACACCAGCCCCGAGCTGTAGACGCGGATCAGCCCGAGCACCGTGCCGGACGCGGCCACGCCCAGCAGGAGGCCCACCCGGCGCAGGGGTGACAGCTGCGGCCGCAGCGGTGGCGAGTCGACCAGCTGGAGCCACAGCAGGCTGCCCACGGCCAGGTAGGTGACCACCT
>DATIXO010000071.1:0-2783 GCA_035518495.1 Streptosporangiaceae bacterium | reverse complement strand
GCGTCCAGGTCGGCGAGCGAGTGGGTGATCATGATGCTGGCCATGCCGCGGGCCCGGTTCAGCCGGGTCAGGGAGTCGGCGTGCTCGACCAGGCCCGGCGCGCCGCGCAGCGCGCGCCACAGCTCGTCCATGACGCCGAGGTAGGAGCGGCGCGGGGCGGCGCCGAGGCCGGCCAGGGCGCTGGCGGCGTCGACGCAGCCGAATCCGTAGCTCCAGGTACACAGCATCGCGGCGGTGAGCAGCTTGTCCCCGGCCGCCTTCACCGCGGAGATGTCCACGCTGACGGCGGGGGAGTCCAGGTTGATCGGGTGGGAGGTGGCCCCGTCGAATACCCCGGCCAGCGACCCGGTGCAGAGCAGGTCGAGGGTGAAGATCAGGTCCTGGACCCGTCCGGCGTAGCGGCGCGGGGTGGCGGCGCGGGCGGCCGACCGCAGCGCGTCGGGGCCGGCCTCGATCACGGAAAGGACGTCGGCGACGGTGGGCTCGCCGTGGCCGGTGCCGCGATCGTCGAGCAGGTCGATGGCGCGGCCGAGGACGACTTCCTCGGCGTTGGTGATCCGGGTTTCGCGGATCAGGGTGGCCAGGGCCATCAGCAGGGACAGCCGCCGGGACCGGACTTCCCAGCGCAGCTGGGCCGCGGCGGGGCCGCTCATCTGGCGCAGCGCCGCGCCGAGCGGCCCGGAGTCCAGCGGGTTGATCTTGTCGAGGCCGTGGCCGATACGGATGACCTGGCCGCCGAGGTGACGGACCAGCAGGGTGTAGTCGGGCTTGGTGTCGCCGAGGATCAGGACGGTGGTGCCGACCGCGACCGCGCCGGTGACGAGCCGCTTGACCAGAGCGGACTTGCCGGTGCCGGGCTGGCCCAGGACGAACACGCCGGGGTTGGTGACCAGCCCGGCGCGCAGCCAGGCCAGCGGGTCCAGGCACACCACTTCGCCCCACAGCTGGT
The DNA here is from genome assembly GCA_035518495.1 of Streptosporangiaceae bacterium. Taxonomy (GTDB): domain Bacteria; phylum Actinomycetota; class Actinomycetes; order Streptosporangiales; family Streptosporangiaceae; genus UBA9676. The sequence continues at coordinate 1,834 of DATIXO010000071.1, read as the reverse complement.
GCCGCCCGACCGGGGTGCCGGCGGTCGGGGTGCCGCTGCCGGCGACGAACGGGAACAGGCCGCACAGCTGGGTGGTGGTGGCCTGGTACTCGGGGCCAGCCGCGACGTGCACGGCGCGGCCGCCGTCGGGGATCTTCCACCCCCAGGCCGGTGCTAGGGGCGGGTCTGCGGCGGGCGCCTGCCTGGTCCTGCGCCGTTCCGGTTTCGGGCTGGGCGGATGGCCGGGCGGACCGGGCACGGCGTGGAAAGCCAGGCTTGGGTGGGTGCGCGGTGCTGTGCGCTGGTGAGTCAGCGCCGGGTCTGCGTTCAGCAAATTGATCTTTCTCCCGGGTCAGTGGCGGAGCCGGCTGGCGAGCTCGGGCAGGCAGATGCCGCAGGACAGGGTGGCGGTGAACCCGGCGGCCTGGCTGCGGTAGAGGCGCTGCAGCCGGATCTTGGAGGTCTCGGCGGCGGCTTCGGTGTCGGCGGTCGCGCGGGACAGCTGGCCGGGGTCGGTGACGGTGACCGTCACGTACAGGCCGAGCAGGCTGACGCCCGCGCCACGGGCTTCCTCGTCGGCGGCCTGGCGGGCCCGGGCGTGGTCGTGGGCGTCGCGGGCGGTGACGTCGCGGCGGGTGCGGCGGGAGTACTCGCGGCGGAACTCGGCCGCGCGGACCTCGCCGTCCAGCGTGCTGGCCGCGGCCGTGGCGGGCAGCGGCCGGTCCTGCAGGCTGACCCGCTTGGGGTAGGGGCCGGGCGCGACCAGGCGGGCCAGCGCGTCGGCGCGGACGTTCTGCCGCGGTGCCTCCCGCCACGCGTAGGTGACCGAGACGCCGCTGTCGTGCCGGTAGCAGTCCCAGGCTTCCTCGGCCCCGGCCGGGCCCGCGGCCGCCCAGTCCAGCTGCCCGCCGGAGGCGGGGCTGTGCTCGGCGGCGAGCAGCCGGCTGACCTCGCCGCGGGCCGCGGGGTCGAACGCGGTCCGCACGATGCCGGCGATGTCGCCGGCCCGGGCGCGGCCCAGCACGGTGACCCCGCACGACCCGAGCGCCGATTCCAGCCCGGCCAGCGACTGCCCGGTCTCGGCGACCGCCTCGGTCAGATTCCGGGGCGGGGCGGGGGAGGCGGCAGGGTTGAAGGTGATGCTGACCCTGGTGTCGACGTCGGCTGCCGCGGCGGGCGCGGCCGCCACCACCTGGTCGATGATCTGCAGGGCTGCTCGCGGCGCCGAGGTGTCGATCGCTCTGGCGATCCGGTCGGTGAGGGTTCTGCCGGGATCGGGCGCGGTGTCGATGGTGACGGTCACCCAGCGGACCGTCGGGAGGTAGCCGAGCGAGGCCAGCCAGGCGCCCCAGTTCGCCACCCATCCGTCGGCGTCGCCGGAATCTGCCAGCCATGTCGAGGTCGGCACGACCCGCACGGTCGCGGTCAGGTAGCCGGTGCGCCGGTCCCGGACCAGCCCGTACCGGCCGCCATGGCCGTCCTCGGCGGACAGCAGCTCGGCGGTGGCCAGCGTGCCGGGCAGCTGCAGGGAGCCGGCGTGGCGCGCGACGACCTCCGCGCGGTAGCCGGTGTGCCCGGCGGATGTCCCGTACTGCCAGCGCAGCCGATGCACGGCCAGCTGGGCCAGCGGTATCCCGCCGACCCGGATCACGCCCGCGGCGCCGGCCAGCATCGCAGGCGGTCCCACATATAGCAGGGCCTTCAGGGAGACCGTGGCGACGAGCAGCAGCGCGGCGAAGCTGCCGAGCAGGACGAACGTTGCGGCCGGGCCCAGGCCCAGCAGCCCGATGCTGCGGCTGCGCCGCCATCCGCCGTAGGTGCGGACCTGGTCGTGACCGGTGGTCATCGCGGGTCC
>DATIXO010000070.1:0-2967 GCA_035518495.1 Streptosporangiaceae bacterium | reverse complement strand
TCAGCCAGGCCCGCGACCAGGGCCACACCCGGGCCGAAATCGGCCAGCTGCTCAACCTCACCCCCGGCAACCGCAGCACGCCGATACCGCAACCATCCATGATCCACTTGACACAGATCACCCACATAATGGCCGAGCATCGCCATCAGGGCCTGCAGCGAGCACCCGGCGTTGACTAGCGCGGTGGCAAAAGTGTGCCTGAGCTGGTGAGGAACAACCGGGCCTATCCCGGCCTCTTCAGCTGCGCGGCAGAGTTCGGCGCGCAGGGTATCGGCCGAGATCCTGCGTCCTTGGCAGGTGAGGAGGAAGTCGGCCAGCCGGCCGGTGCGGGGATGGCGGAGCGGCCGGCCCGGGGAGCGATGGGCGACAATCCGGTCGATCAGGTCGACGACCTGGTCGTCTAGGGGGACCATGCGCTCGGTGGCCAGCTTGCCGAGCGGGACCTTCAGCCACGATCCCTGGCCGGGGACCTCGTGGACGCAGTCGAGTTCCAGGTCGACCAGTTCTCCGATGCGCATACCGGTGGCGCGCAGCAGCAGCAGGGCGTCGGCCCGCAGCCGGCTGGGTGAGGCTTCGAGCGCATCGACGAGGCGCCGGTCGTCGCCGGGAGGAAGGTAGCGGGGCAGCGGGCGCGGCAAGCGCGGGCTGTCCCGGTCGAAGATCAGCCGACGGCCGGGTGCATCCTGCCATCCCCATTCGGTCATCGCCTCGAGCATGCGGCCGGCGGCCTGGATCCGGCTGCGCTGGCTGGAGGTGGCTATGGGCATGCCGGTGCGGTGGCTGACGGCGGCGGCGACGGCGGAGAGGCAGGGCTCGATGTGACGGCGGCGGTCCAGCTCGGCGAAGGAGGCCAGGCCCGGGTCGGTGGCCGCGAGGAACCGCCCGAAGTGGGCAAGCTCGCTGGCTGTGCCCGACACCGTGGACCGGGCCAGTGTCGCCGTGCAGCGCTCGAGGTAGGCGACCATCGAGCCGCGAGGCCCGTCGCCCACGCCATCAAGGTGGCGTTCCCAGCTCCAGTGTCCCGGGGCCGGGCGCTTGGGGACCGGCTGGGCAGGGCCGCCCAGGTGGTAGATGACCGCGCTGGCGGCGTAGAGCGAATGCCGGTAATGCGCATAGTCGCGGCCGTTGCGGGCCTGGCGCTCGCCGATCGCCGCCTCGAAGGCTGCCAGGTCGTCACCGGACAGCTCGCGCAGTGGCCGGCCGGACTCGATGAGCAGCCGGGCCGCCACCTGCGAAGCCATCCCCTCACGGGAGCGCGGGGCGTATCCCAGCCGCTCTGCTGCCTGGAGGAACGCGGCGATGTCGGCCCCTATGGGACTCACGGCAGCCTCTCGCAGCACGGCGGTCAGCCGACGCTCGAGGAGGTAGTCGTAGCCGGGCCGCAGATGACCGTGCAGCATCAGGAAAGTGAGCACCGGGCGGACGTTCCCGCTTTCCGCCAGCCGGGCCTGCAGCGGCTGGCAGGCGAAGCGCCGGGGGTCGGGGAAGCGGCGCAGGAAATTCTTCGCGCCGACGAAGAAAGCGTGGTTGCCCACGCCCCGGCTTGCCAGCCAGTGCAGAAATTCGTCGTAAAGGCCGGCGGCCTCGCCGGGCACTTGCCAGGCCAGAGCCGGCATCATCGGCCCGCCTCCCCGGCTCGCTGGCGGATCCGCGCCTCGTCGCAGGCGCGCCGCACGTGCGCGGGCGACAGGTGGATGCAGGCGGCCGTTGAATCCACATGGTCATGACCCAGCAGCGCCTGCATCACCGCCAGGTCGACTCCCGCCTCGGCGAGGGCGGTGCCGAAGCTGTGCCGAAGCGCATGCGGGTGACCAGCCGGGACACCAGCCTTGCCCCGGTGGTAACGGAACACCCGCCGCAGCCCTTCGGGGCTGAGCGGCCGGCCGCGGTGAGGGCCCTTGGCCACGACGAACAATGCTTGCCCGGCGGTATCAGGGCGCTCAGCAAGCAGGTATGCCTGCACCAGTCCGGCCACGTCAGGATCGACCGGGACCCGGCGCTCCTTGTCGCCCTTGCCCACCACACGGACCCAGCCCCGGCCCACGTCAAAATCAGCGATCCGCAGGCCGAGCACCTCCGCGCTGCGCAGCCCCGAGAACAGCATCAGCCCGGCGACGGCCCGGTCCCGGTCCGAGCGGAAGCTCGCCAGCAGCGCCCGTGTCTCATCGCGGTCCAGTCCCCGCGGCAGGCGCCGCGGCTCCCGGACCCGGAGCTGCGAACGGGCACGCGGCCGGGCCAGGTGCCCAAGCAACCCTGAGCGCTCACCTTTCGCCGTCCGGCGGGCCGCCGCGCTGCGGGGCACCGGGCTGGCCGCCGCGGGATCCCGCATCGCCCGGAATGAGTAGAGCCCGGAGACCGCGGCCATCCGGCGGTTGACCGTCGTCGGCGCGTATCCGGCTGCCCGGCCGCTCCGAAGGTCCACCACGTTGCCGCCATGCTGAGCCGGCAGCACAGCTTCCCGGCATGCGGCCAGGAACCGCAGCAGCGTGTCGGTAGTCACCGCATCCAGCGCCGTCCCGTCAGCCGACAGCCAGCGGCAGAAATGCAGCAGGTCGAACGCGTAAGAGCGCATCGTACGCGGGGAATAGCGCCGGTCAGCCAGGTAGGCGAGGTACTCGTTGACCAGGGCGAAGGCCGCCACACCCGGCCCGGCCAGCATCCAGCCCGCATCACCGCAGCGCACGCTCAGCCCGTGCACGCCGTCGCTCACAGCCACCGTCATACGTAGCACGAACGTCAGCTCAGGTGGCCGAACGAAACGCTGTCTTCCCAGATCGCATGCCCCTTACTGATCAGCATCCAACCTCGGATTGGCCGGATAATAGAGGTGAATGCGCGTGCGCGAAATATACCGGGATATCGGTTGCGAGGGTGAGGGCGGCGTGCTGGGCCATCTCGATTCCCTGGTCCCAGGTGATTGATTTGCGCAGGTTCGCGGGCATGTCGCGGACGGACCTGATAATGCTC
>DATIXO010000069.1:0-9225 GCA_035518495.1 Streptosporangiaceae bacterium | reverse complement strand
ACGATCTTCAGGACGTTGATCAGCTTGTTGAGCTGCTTGGTCACCTGCTCCAGCGGATGGTCCGCGCAGTTGACCACGATCGTCATCCGGGAGATCTCCTCGTGCTCGGTCGGCCCGACGGCGAGCGAGTCGATGTTGAAGCCCCGGCGCGAGAACAGGCCCGCGGCCCGGACCAGCACCCCGGGCTTGTTCTCCACCAGCACCGACAGCGTGTGCCGGCTGGCGGCCAGATCCTGGTCGCGCAGGCGCGGCGGAAGACTGCTCATATCATGGCCTCCCTCGCGGGCGCTTCGCTGGCTTCGGGAGGCGGGTCCTCGGCGCCGGGACACCGCTGACGCGGCGTTCGGCCCGGCGCCTGCGGCGTCCTGGCTCCCGCGGTTGGCAAGTGGCCCCTCATTCGGTCACATCCCAGTCCGGCGCCATGTTCCGCGCCACGATGAGGTCGTCGTTGCTGGTGCCGGCCGGCACCATCGGCCAGACCATCGCGTCCCGGTGCACGACGAAGTCGATCACGACCGGCCGGTCGTCGATCTTCATGGCCTCCTCGATCACCGCGTCCACGTCGGCCGCGTTCTCGCACCGCAGGCCCACGCAGCCGTAGGCCTCGGCGAGCTTGACGAAGTCGGGGATCCGGGTGCCCAGCGGCGCGGCGTCCTTGGCGGCCTTGCCGGAGCCCGGCGCCGCCGCCGAGCTGGCCTTGTCCAGGTCGGTGTGGGAGTAGCGCTCGTTGTAGAACAGCGTCTGCCACTGCCGGACCATGCCGAGGTTCCCGTTGTTGATGATCGCGACCTTGATCGGGATGCCCTCCACCGCGCAGGTGGCGAGCTCCTGGTTGGTCATCTGGAAGCAGCCGTCACCGTCGATCGCCCACACGGCCGCTTCCGGGCGGCCCACCTTGGCCCCCATCGCGGCTGGCACCGCGTATCCCATGGTGCCCAGGCCGCCGGAGTTCAGCCAGTGGCGCGGGTTCTCGTGGCTGATGAACTGCGCGGCCCACATCTGGTGCTGACCGACGCCGGCCACATACACCGCGTCCGGCCCGGCCAGCTTGCCGATCCGCTCGATCACGTGCTGCGGAGCCAGCGAGCCGTCGTCGGGGTCGGAGTACCCCAGCGGGTAGGTGTTGCGCCAGGCGTCCAGCTGCGACCACCAGGCCGTCAGATCGGCCCGGTGGCCGTCCTCATGCTCGGCCTCGACCGCGGCCAGCAGTTCGGTGATCACCTCGCGGCAGTCGCCGACGATGGGCACGTCCGCCCGCCTGTTCTTGGAGATCTCGGCCGGATCGATGTCGGCGTGGATGATCGCCGCGCCGGGCGCGAAGCTGTCGAGCTTGCCGGTCACCCGGTCGTCGAACCTGGCGCCGAGCGCCACCAGCAGGTCCGCCTTCTGCAGCGCGCCCACCGCCGCCACCGTGCCGTGCATGCCGGGCATGCCGACGTTCTGGGGATGGCTGCTCGGGAAGCCGCCCCGCGCCATCAGCGTGGTGACCACCGGCATGCCGGTGAGCTCGGCCAGCGCGAGCAGCTGCTCGCTGGCGCCGGCCTTGATCACCCCACCGCCGACGTACAGCACCGGCCGCTGGGCCGTGGTCATCATCCTGGCCGCCTCCCGCACCTGCCGGGAATGCGGCCGGGTCACCGGGTGGTAGCCGGGCAGGTCGAACGGGACCGGCCAGTGGAACGTGGTCGTGGCCTGCAGCGCGTCCTTGGCGATGTCCACCAGGACCGGCCCAGGACGGCCGGTCGAGGCCACGTGGAACGCCTCGGCGACGGTCCTGGCGATGTCGTCGGCGCTGGTGACCAGGAAGTTGTGCTTGGTGATCGGCAGCGTGATGCCGGCGATGTCGGCTTCCTGGAACCCGTCGGTCCCGATCAGCCCGGACGGCACCTGGCCAGTGATGGCCACCACCGGCACCGAGTCCATGTAGGCGTCGGCGAGCGGCGTCACCAGGTTGGTCGCGCCCGGGCCCGATGTGGCCATGCACACCCCGGGGCGGCCGGTCACCATCGCGTACCCGGCGGCCGCATGCCCGGCGCCCTGCTCGTGCCGGACCAGGATGTGGCGCACACTGCGGGAGTCGAACAGCGGGTCGTAGGCCGGCAGGATCGCCCCGCCAGGGATGCCGAAGACAACGTCGACCCCGAGCTGCTCCAGCGCGGCGACCAGCGCCTGCGCGCCGGTGAGCTGCGCCTCCGGGGCGGGCTCGGCGGGCCCGGCGGGGGCGGCCGGCTGATCGGGCCGCTGGCCGGGCGCCGCTTCCCGTGCCGCGGCCCGCGTGGCGAGGTCACGCGGCGATGGCCCGGGCTGGCGCACCGACCCCGCCAGCCCGGCCCGTGCGCCGGGCGCGGTGGTGGTCTGGTCAGTCATCGCATTGATCCTCTATCTAGGAGTCCGTGGCGCTGCTGGCAACAAAAAACCCCTCGTGCCCTAGGGCAGTCGAGGGGAGCGCGTGGGCGGCTGGTCAGCGGCCCACGCGCCTCGAAAGTACGAGAACGCGGCTTGGTGGCACGTCCTCCACTGTGGCCTACCGCCCGCGGTCCGTCAACTTGAGAGCATGTTCGTCTCGTTATGTGAGACACGGCACGGGCCGTCAGCGGGCGGCGGCCTGCGGCTCACCCGGCACTGCGCTGGCCGGCCCGGTCCCGGCCGGGCCCGCACCGGGCCCGGCGCCCGGCCGGCCCCCGGCCTCGCCCGGTGGCATGCCCGTCACCGGGGGCGCGGGGACGTCCCCCGGGCCATCTGGCCCGGTGTAGATCTCGACCCGGGCGCCGCCCTGCTCCTTGGCCCGGGACATCGCCATGTCCGCTTTGCGCCAGACGCCGGCCGCCGGGCCGCCGCCCACGAGGGCGACCCCCACGCTGGCGGTCAGGCTGACATCGGTCTCACCGGCCCGGAAGGCGGGCGAGGCCACGCTCCGCGCGAGCCGCTCGGCCATGTCGGCGACCTCTTCGGCGCTGACCATGCCCTCGATGAGGACCGCGAACTCGTCGCCGCCCCAGCGGGCGACCGTGTCCTGCGGCGGCACGGCAGCGCGCAGCCTGCGGCCGACCTGCGCGACCAGCAGGTCCCCGGCGCTGTGACCCAGGGCGGCGTTCACGGCCGTGAACCGGTCCAGGTCGAGCAGGATGACCCCGGCGACGATGGGGACGGCCCGGCCGGCCGCCGCCTCCTCGCCCGGCCCGGCCGCCTCGCGTACCCGCTGCTCGACGTAGACCCGGTTCGGCAGCCCGGTCAGCCCGTCGTGGAAGGTCAGATGGGTGACCTGACGGCGCAGCGCCACCTGCGCGCTCACGTCCCTGGCGGTGACCAGCAACTGGGCGGGGCCGCCCGGCTCGCGGAAACGGGAGACCGTGGACTCGACATGCCGCCAGGTGCCGTCTGCCGCCCGCACCCGGCACGGGTACCGGCCGACCCGGTTGGCCGCGTCCGTCACCGCCCGGCGGACCGCCCGGGTGCCACCGGACCGGTCCTCCGGGTGCAGCAGATCCGCCAGCGGCGTGCCCAGCAGGCTCTCCGGCGTATACCCGTAGCCGGTGACCGCGCGGCTCGCGTACCTGATCACCCCGCCGAGGTCACACAGCAGCACCACATCGGTGGTCCGGTCGGCCAGCTCGCGGAACCGCTGGCGGGACTCGTGCCAGATCCAGGCCGCTGAGTTCTCCCGCCGCAGCAGCCCCAGCGCACGCAGCGCCAGCGCCAGCAGGGTGGTGCCCGCGACGATGGCCACCACCGGGCGGTCCACGCTCTCGCCCGCCAGCGCCCACCCGATGATGATGAGCGCCGCCGCTGCCGCGGCTGCGCTGGCGGCGGCGGTGGCGACGCCGGTCAGGGGCGGCGAGGGGCGGACGGCGGTGCCTGCCTCCTCCGCGCCGGCCCGCAGCCGGTCCCGCCACCGGCCGCCAGCCTGCCCGGTGCGCCCGGCCGGGTCGGCCCAGGGCGCGTAGGCGAGCAGCGCCAGGCCGGCCGCCTGGACCAGCAGCGCCCCCGCCCGCGGGTGCAGGCCGATGGTCCGGGCGCCGACCGCCAGCGCGTCGCCCAGGGTGATCGCGAGGACGGCGAGATAGGGGATCGCGCCGCGGCGGCCGGCCGCCGCGGCGAGCGGCAGGCAGACGCCGAGCAGGGCCAGATCGGCGAGTGGGTGGACCAGCTCCACGGCGAAGGTGGGGACCCCGGCCCCGGCCCGCACGAACACCGTCCGGAACATGATGACCCAGGCGATCAGGAACAGCGAGGAGGCCAGGATGTACCCGTCAGCCAGCCGGGTGGCGGCGTTGCCCTGGGCGCGGACTCCGGCGGGCGGCATGGCGGCGGCCGCGTCCCGCGACCCGGCGGCCGCCAGGGCGGCGAAGCCGACCGCCACCACCGGCAGCGCGAGCAGCGAGGGCAGGTCACCGAACGAGAGCGGCACCGCGGCCGCGCCGACCGGGACGGCCAGTTCCTGGGCCGCGATCACGCCCGCGCCCCACAGCGCCGCCGCGGCCGCGAACCACCGGTAGGCACGCCGCACCGGCCCGGGGTACCGGTCCGCTCCCAGCCACAGGCTGACCGCCGCACCGGCCGCAGCCAGCATCCCGGCCGCCATCCCAACCTGCGAGGCCAGGCTCATCGCGGTCCACCCGATCCATCCGGGCGCACGACTCTCCCTTCGCCGCATCCGCTCGCAAGTTATCCGGGTAGCCGGGTCTGGCAGGCACGGCACGCCTTGTGGGCTCTGCCTTGCCGTTCAAGTAATCAGGCCGTGGCCCGCTGTTACCAAGGTATGGGCCGAACACTGCCTGGTCCAGAGCGACCTCTCTGGTGACGTGCCCCTTACTGTAGGTGCCAAAGGTCACGCTTCGATTGAGGAAGAGCGTCCAAACGGACCACAACAACCGCGGCAGGTCAATAGTTCCCGGCGATGACGTTCCGCAGTTGCTGGCCGCCGGTGAACCGCCCGGCCTGTGCCCGCACGAACGTGACCAGGCGCGCCGCTGACACCGGCGTCGAGGCGGCCACGTGCGGCGTGATCAGCAGGCCAGGTGCCTCCCACAGCGGGTGCCCCGGGTCCAGCGGCTCGGGGTCGGTCACGTCCAGCGCGGCGCGCAGCCGGCCCCGCCGCAGTTCCGCGGCCAGCGCGCCGGTCACCACCAGCGACCCCCGGGCCGCGTTGACGAGCAGCGCGCCGTCCTTCATCCGGGCCAGGAAGCCCGCGTCGACCATGCCGGTCGTCTCCGCCGTGACCGGGGCCAGCACGACCACCACGTCGGCGGTGGGAAGCAGCGCGGGCAGGTCGCTCACCGGGGCCACGCCGTCGCGGGCCCGCCGGGCCACCCGGCGCACCTGCACCTCGAACCCGGCCAGCCGCTCCTCCACCGCCCGGCCGATCGACCCGTAGCCGGCGATCAGCACCACCTGGCCGGCCAGGCTGCCGGTGAACCGGTAGCTCCACCGGTGCGCGGCCTGCTCGAGTGCGAAATACGGCAGGTCACGGACGGAGGCGAGGATGGCGGCGACCACCCACTCGGCCGTGCTCGCGTCGTGCACGCCGCGGGCGTTGCACAGGGTGACCCCGGGCGGGATGTGCGGCAGGTACCGGTCGATCCCGGCGGTCAGCGCCTGCACCACCCGCAGCCGCGGCAGCTGGCCGATGAGCTCGATCGCGGGCTGCGGGGGGAAGAAGGGCGGCACGTAGAACTCCACCTCACCGGCGCCCGCGGGCAGCGGCCCGCCGTCCGGGCAGACCACGTCGGCGCTGGCGCCGGGCAGGTCCGCCAGCGCCGCCGACATCTCCTGCGTCGGCACCCAGAAAAGCACGCCCATCTCGCTGTCCTATCCGCCCGTCAGGCCGGCAGCCGCCCCCGGTCCACGTGAGGCGCGGACCCAGACCAGCCTAGGACTGGCCGAGGCGGGTGAGGATGAGCTCGCGGGCGCGGGCGGCGTCGGCCTGGCCACGGGTGGCCTTCATCACCGCGCCGACCAGCGCCCCGGCGGCGGCGACCCTGCCGTCCCGCACCTTCTGCGCCACCTCGGGATTGGCCGCGATGGCCTCGTCCACCGCTGCCAGCAGGGCACCCTCGTCGCTGACGACCGCCAGGCCGCGGGCGGCCACCACCTCGTCGGGCGTGCCCTCGCGGGCCAGCACGCCCTCGATGACCTGGCGGGCGAGCTTGTCGTTGAGCGCCCCGGACGCCACCAGCGCCGACACCCTGGCCACCTCGCCAGGGGTGATCGGCAGCTCGGCGAGCCCGCGGCCGGTCTCGTTGGCCCGCCGGGCCAGCTCGCCCAGCCACCACTTGCGGGCGTCGGCCGGCGCCGCGCCGGCCGCCACCGTCTGTGCCACGAGTTCCACCGCACCGGCGTTATGAATCATGGTGAACTCGCTGTCGGACAGCCCCCATTCGGCCGTCAGCCGTGCCCGCCGGGCCGCGGGCAGCTCGGGCAGGGCCGCCCTGATCTGCTCCACCCATTCCCGCGAGGGGGCGACCGGCACCAGGTCGGGCTCGGGGAAGTACCGGTAGTCCTGGGCCTCTTCCTTGCTGCGGCCGGCCGTGGTCACGCCGGTGTCCTCGTGGAAGTGCCGGGTCTCCAGCGTGACCTGTCCGCCCGCGTCCAGCACGGCCGCCTGCCGCTCGATCTCGTACCGGACCGCCCGCTCGACCGAGCGCAGCGAGTTGACGTTCTTGGTCTCGGTCCTGGTCCCCCACACCCCGGAGCCGCGGGGCGCGAGCGAGGTGTTGACGTCGCAGCGCAGCGACCCCTCCTCCATCCGGACATCCGACACCGCCAGCGCCCGCAGCAGGTCGCGCAGCTCGCTCACGTAGGTGTGCGCGACCAGGGGCGCCAGCGCGCCGGTGCCCTCGACCGGCTTGGTCACGATCTCCACCAGCGGGATGCCGGCCCGGTTGTAGTCGACCAGCGAGTAGTCCGCCCCGTGGATGCGGCCGGTGGCGCCCCCCACGTGCAGCGACTTGCCGGTGTCCTCCTCCAGGTGGACCCGCTCGATGCCGACCCTGACCTGGCGGCCGCCGCCGCCGGCGCCGGGGTCGGTGACCCAGATGTCGAGCCAGCCATTCGTGCACAGCGGCTCGTCGTACTGCGAGATCTGGAAGTTCTTCGGCATGTCCGGGTAGAAGTAGTTCTTCCGGGCGAACCGGCACCAGTCCGCGATCGAGCAGTTCAGCGCGAGCCCGATCCGGATCGTGTACTCGATCGCGGCCCGGTTGGCCACCGGCAGCGAGCCGGGCAGGCCCAGGCAGACCGGGCAGACCAGCGTGTTCGGCTCGCCGCCGAACCGGGCCGGGCAGCCGCAGAACATCTTCGTCACGGTGCCCAGCTCGACGTGCGTCTCCAGCCCGATGACCGGCTCGTACCGCGTCAGCGCCTCGCCGAACGGGACCAGCGCCGCCTCCCCCCGGGCCGCCTTGCCCGTCCGCCCCGCCTGGCCGGTCATCACGTGAGCCCCTTCGCGTCGTCGAGCAGCGGATGGCCGCGGCGGCTGTCCAGCGCCGCCTCGACCGCGGCGCCGACCCGGTAGAGCCGGTCATCGGCGAGTGCCGGAGCCATGATCTGCAGTCCCACCGGCAGCCCGTCCTCGGGCGCCAGCCCGCACGGCACCGACAGCGCCGCGTTCCCGGCCAGGTCCGACGGGATCGTGCACAGGTCGGCGACGTACATGGCGAGCGGGTCGTCCACCCGCTCACCGAGCGGGAACGCTGTGGTTGGCGTGCTCGGCGACACCAGCACGTCCACCTGCTCGAACGCGGCCTCGAAGTCCCTGATGATGAGGGTGCGCACCTGCTGCGCCTTGCCGTAGTAGGCGTCGTAGTAGCCGCTCGACAGGGCGTAGGTGCCGAGCATGATCCGCCGCTTCACCTCGGCGCCGAAGCCCTGCTCCCGGGTCAGCGACATCACCTCTTCCGCGCTGCGGGTGCCGTCGTCCCCCACCCGCAGGCCGTAGCGCATGGCATCGAACCTGGCCAGGTTGGACGAGCATTCGCTGGGCGCGATGAGGTAGTAGGCGGGCAGCGCGTAGGAGAAGTGCGGGCAGGAGACCTCCACCACCTTGGCGCCCAGTGACTCCAGCAGTTCCACCGCCTCGCCGAACCGGGTCAGCACCCCACGCTGGTATCCCTCGCCGCCGAGTTCGGGCACCACGCCGATGGTCAGCCCGCTCACGTCCGCCTGCCGGGCGGCGGCCACCACCGGCGGCACCGGCGCGTCCACGGAGGTGGAATCGCACGGATCGTGACCGGACATCGTCTCGTGCAGCAACGCCGCGTCGAGCACGGTGCGGGCCAGCGGGCCCGGCGTATCCAGCGAGGACGCGAAGGCCACCACCCCGTACCGGGAGGAGCCGCCATAGGTGGGCTTCACCCCGATCACTCCGCAGACCGCGGCGGGCTGGCGGATAGACCCCCCGGTGTCGGTGCCGATGCCCAGCGGCGCCTCGAACGCCGCCACCGCGGCCGACGAGCCGCCGGAGGACCCCCCGGGCACCCGGGCCAGATCCCACGGGTTGTGGGACGGGCCGAACGCCGAGTTCTCGGTGGAGGAACCCATCGCGAACTCGTCCATGTTGGTCTTGCCGAGTATCACCACCCCCGCCTCGCGCAGCCGCCGGGTGATGGTGGCGTCATAGGGGGGACGCCAGCCGTTGAGTATGGCCGACCCGCAGGTGGTGGGCATGTCGGTGGTGGTGAACAGGTCTTTGAGGGCCAGCGGCACACCCGCCAGCGGGCCGAGTGGCTCGCCCGCCGCCCGCCGCTCGTCCACGGCCCGCGCGGCCCGGCGCGCCCCGCCCGCCGCAACGTGCAGGAACGCGTGAACGGCGCCGTCCACCTCGGCGATCCTGGCGAGGTGCGCCTCGGTGACCTCCAGCGCCGACACCTCGCCGGCCGCGACCGCCGCCGCAAGCCCGGCCGCGCTCATCCGGGTCAGCTCACCCGCCATGTTCAGTCCTCCGCCAGGATGCGCGGGACGCGGAACCGCTGCTGCTCCACCGCTGGCGCCTGGTCCAGCGCCTGCTCCGGGCTCAGGCAGGGCCACTCGGTGTCGTCGCGGAACACGTTGACCAGCGGTACCGCGTGCGAGGTGGGCGGGATGCCCTCGGCCGCGACCTCCTGCACCCGCGCCACCGCAGAGATGATCACGTCGAGCTGGGCGGCCAGATGGTCCAGTTCCTCGTCGGTCAGGGCCAGCCGGGAGAGCCTGGCCAGGTGGGCGGCATCGTCACGAGCGATCGGCATG
>DATIXO010000068.1:0-6369 GCA_035518495.1 Streptosporangiaceae bacterium | reverse complement strand
GGGAAGGAATGGCGAGTGTCCGCAGCGCGCGTGGTGGCGCCCGGGGAAGACGCAGGGCCCGGGTGCCGCGCGAGGTTTGCCGGAAACACCGCTCATGACCGCTGCCACCCCGCCTGATCCAGCCCTGCCCGATCCGCCCAGCAGAAGGCGGCAGCGGCTGCCACGCCGGGCCGCGGAGTTCGTGGCCCTGCTGGTGGTGGCGGCGCTCGCGATCGCGGTGGCGATCCGGATCACCCCCGTGCAGACCGTCAGCGTCGCGGGCCAGGTCATCACCGTGGGAGCGACGGCGCCGGGCCTGAGCCTGTCGGGCCCGGGCGAGGTGGATCTGTTCGGCCAGAGCCTGCCCACCACGCTGCGGTTCCCCGGGCCGCTCCGGCCCCAGCTGGCGCTCTCCCAGATCACCATCAACAGCGAACTGACCAACTTCGTGCGCGGGGCGGGCCCCGGCGGCGCCGCGCGTGCTCTCGGCAGCGCCCTGGCGGACGGATGGACCCGCTATTTCGCCTGGGAGACCGCGATCGCCGGGCTGGGCGCGCTGGTCCTGCTTGGCGCGGTGGCCGGGTGGCGGCGGCTGCCGCTGCGCACGACCCTCAAGCTGCTGGCGGCGGGCCTGGTGGTGACGGAGGCGATCAACGTGGGCGCGATCGTCGTCACCGCCTCGCAGGCGCCGGCCCTGCTGCGGCAGGTGAGCTCGCTGAACCAGCTGGTGGGCAGCGCGCCACCGCCGCAGGTCCACGTCAGGGGCAGGCCGCTGCCCAAGGTGCAGGCGGTGGTCATGGGCGATTCCACCGCCGCGGGCGAAGGGCTCCCGGTCGCCACCAGCTCTTCCCGCCTGGGCCGTGTCTGCGGCCGCAGCCAGGACTCCTACGCGCAGGACCTGGCGGCCGTCAACGGCTGGCACGTGCTGAACCTGGCCTGCAGCGGCGCCACCATCGGCCAGGGGCTGCTGGGCTCCCAGGACCGGAACGGCAAGATCATTCCCCCGCAGCTGGCGTCGGCGCAGCGGGCCAGGAACGCGTCGGTGATCATCGTCAACATCGGCGCCAACGATCTTGGCTGGGCGATGATGGTGGGCTACTGCGCGGCCGCCCCGCGCTGCGACGACAAGGCGACCACCGCCTACTTCCAGCAGCGGCTCGCCTCCTTCAGCAAGCAGTACCTGCAGCTGCTCAGTCAGCTCGCCACCTTCCCCGGCCACCCCCGGGTGATCATCAACCAGTACTACAACCCGTTCGGCCCCCAGCAGGACTGCCTACGCCCGGCCGGCCTCACCCCGGTCAAGCTGGCCACCCTCACCTCGCGGCTCGCCACCCTGAACGCGGTCCTCGCCAAGGGCGCGACCGACTTCGGTTTCCTCTCGCCGCAGCCCGACTTCACCGGGCACCAGCTCTGCACCAGCCAGCCCTACGTCCAGGGAAGAGGGGACCCGGCGCCGTTCCACCCGACCGCCCTCGGGCAGCTGGCGATCGCGCTCACCGACCAGGCGGCCCTGCGGCTGACGGCGCCGCAGGCCACGCTCAGGTGACCGTGCCTCAGGTGACCCGTGCCTCAGGTGACCCGTGCCTCAGGTGACTGCGCCGCCGTCCCGGACGATGACGCCCTCCCACGGGCCCAGCCGGGTGACCGGGCCGGCGGCCGGCGCCGGCCCGGTCGCGGCGCTGGACAGCAGCAGCGGGCCCGTCAGCTCGCCCGGGCAGGCGGGCTCGCCGGAGAAGTTGGCCGCGACCACCAGGCCACCCGTCCGGTACATCCAGACCCCCTCCGGCGCGGGCAGCTGGATGTAGGCGGCGATGGTGCCGCCGAACTCCGCACGGCGCAGCGCGAGCAGGTCGCGGCAGAGCCGGAGCGTGGACGCCGGGTCGTCCCGCTGGCTGGCGACGTTGCGCTCGGCGTGGTCACCGATGGGCAGCCAGGGCCGGGTCCCGGCGGTGGTGAACCCCGCCGTCGGGGAGGCGTCCCACGGCATGGGTGTCCTGGCCCGGTCGCGTATTCTCCCGGCTGGGGCGCCCTCGCTCATCTCGTCCCGGCGGGCCCCGTCCGGGATGTCCACGTCGGTCATCGCGACCTCGTCCCCGTAGTACAGAACGAACGTGCCCGGCAGCGTCGCGAGTACCAGCAGCGCCAGCCGGGCCCTGGCCTCGTCCCCGCCGCACCAGCGGGTCGGGAACCGGCTGATGTCGTGGTTGGACGCCGTCCACACCGGGCACTCCCCCGCGGGCAGCGCGGCGAGCGTCTCGGCCACCACGCCGGACAGCGCCTCGGCCGTGAAGCCGGCGAAGATGACCGGGAAGTTGAACGTCAGCTGGAGCTCATCCCCGTGCCCGTGGAAGGCGGCCATCGCGGCCAGGTCGCCCACCCAGGTCTCGCCGAGCAGCAGCCGGGGCGGGGAGCAGCTCTCCGCGATCACCCGCCAGTCCCGGTACACCTGGTGCGACTCGGGCTGGTTGGCGCTGTGTACCTGGACGAGCCCGAACCGGTTCCCGATCCGATCCGATGCCGTCGCCGGCGGGTCGTCGCGCAGGGCGGCGTCCTTGTAGAGGCCGTGCGCGACGTCGATGCGGAACCCGGCGATCCCCCGGCCGAACCAGAACCGCAGGATCGCGCCGAACTCCGCGTGCACGGCCGGCTCCCGCCAGTTCAGGTCGGGCTGGCTGGGCAGGAAGTTGTTCAGGTAGTACTGGCCGCTGGCGTCGTCGAACGTCCAGGCGGACGCGCCCGTGTTGTCCAGCCAGTTGTTCGGGGGACCGCCGCCGGGCGCCGGGGCGGCCCACACGTAGTAGTCCCGGTGCGCCGATCCCCGGCCCGATAGGGCGTCCACGAACCACGGGTGGGCGCTGCTGGTGTGGTTGGGCACCAGGTCCAGCAGGACCCTCATGCCCCGCTGGGCCGCCGCCGCCACCAGCTGGTCGAGGTCGTCCATCGTGCCGAGCTCGGGGTGGACCCCCAGGTAGTCGGAGACGTCGTAGCCCCAGTCGTGATCGGGGGAGGGCATCGTCGGCGACAGCCAGACGCCGTCCACCCCCAGCCACGCCAGGTAGTCGAGCCCGGCGATCACCCCCCGCAGGTCGCCGTACCCGTCCCCGTCGCTGTCCCGCCAGGAGCGGACATAGATCTGGTACAGGGTGGCGCCCTGCCACCAGTGCGGTCCCGCCGCGCGCGTGTTCATGTGCCTCCCACCGATGTGATGGCTGCGGCGGCCCGTCACCGCGCCGGCTGATCTTCGCCTGGACTGAACGTAACCGTCGGGGAACTGTACCCGCGACTGGCCGCCCGCCTGCGTGGCCGGCCCCCGCCGGTCCCGTGGCCTCGGGAGGCCGCCCGCGCGGCGGCCTCCCGCCAGGTCCCGGCGCACCGCAGGCCACATCCATACGCGCCAGCCGCGCCCGTACCCGTGGCCGACCCTCGTCCCGACCGCAGCTTGCTACCGCCCTCGGTTACAGCGGAGACTGGACTTGTGAGCCCACCCGTCCAGTTGCTCGTGGCGATCGCGCTTCCCATCGGCGCCGTCTATTCGCTGATCGGCGGCGGCCGCCTGGCGCGCTGGGTTTTTGACAGCTGGCTCCCGGAGCGCCGATCCCGCGGGGCCACCCCCGAGCCGGTCCAGCGGCTGGGCGCGAACCTGGTCCGGCTGCGCTCCCAGCTTGAGGCCATGGAGACCCGCACCGACCTGCCGGCGAAGAACCTGCGTCTGCGGGCGCTGCGGGCCGCCTACGTCGACGCCCTGAACGATGCCTGCCAGCGGCTCGACGTCGACCCTCCCGCCAGCGCCGCCCGCGCGCGCCCGGGGGATGTTCGCCAGGCCGAGATCTACCGGGTGGAGGCGGCGCTGCGGGAGCGCGGGCTTGACGTGAGGGAGAAGGCCGGGCGCTGACCACGGCCGCGTCCCATCCAGGCCGGGGCGCCCGGCACGTACGATCGGTGTGTGGTTCTCGTACTGGCCGTGTCCGACGAGGTGGACAACGCACTGGGCGTGGACGTGAGCCCGGTGCACGATGCCCGGCTGATCGTGGCGTGCGGCGACCTCCCCTTCGACTACCTGGGCTACCTGATGAACGCGCTCGACGCGCCGCTCGTGTTCGTGCCCGGCAACCACGACCCCGACGTGTCCGGCTACCGCACCTCGCGCACGGGGCTGACGCTGAAGGCCGGGCTGCCCGCCCAGCCCCCCTGGCCCGACGGCGCGGTCAGCGCCGAGCAGGCCGTCGTGGACGTGGCCGGCCTGCGGATCGCCGGGCTCGGCGGCTGCCTGCGTTATCGCGACGGTCCCAACCAGTACACGCAGCGCCAGCAGGCCCGGCGCGCCCGGTCGCTGGCCCGGCGCGCCCGCTGGCTGGCGGCGCGCGACGGGTGCGGCGTGGACGTGCTGCTCACCCACGCGCCGCCCCGGGGCGTCGGCGACCGCGAGGACCGGGCGCATCAGGGATTCGAGGCCCTGAACTGGCTCACCGGGCGGCTCCAGCCGCCGCTGCTGCTGCACGGGCACATCCACCCCGACGAGACACCGGCCCGGGTCCACCGGCTCGGGCGGACCGTCGTGCGCAACGTGGCCGGGCACCACCTGCTGGACATTGAGCCGGGCGCGGGCGCCCGGCCATCCCCCGCCGGTGCCCGCCATGCCGGCTGACACCGGCTTCCCGCGAGCGGACGTCGAGGACGCCTTCCTGCGTGCCCGGCGCCGCCAGGTGCTGGCCCGGCTCGCGCAGCGGCTGCTCCGTGAGCCGGATGACGTCAACCTCATCCTGCCGTTCGACGAGGTCGTCGCCGCCCTCGGCATGCAGGGCGAGCGATCCCTCGGTCTGCAGACCATCCGCCTGGACTCGGTGGTCGGCACCATGGACTCGCGGCGGGACTTCGACCGCCACTTCCGGCCCACCTCGGGCCGGGTGCGGGAGCGCTGGGAGCGGCTGGCGCTGGCGGAGCGACGCGGCGAGTCGATCCCGCCCATCGACGTGTACCGGGTGGGGGACCTGTACTTCGTGCAGGACGGCCACCATCGGGTGTCGATCGCCCTGGCCACCGGGCAGAAGACGATCGACGCCTACGTGACCGAGGTCCTCACCGCGGTACCCGCCCAGGGCATCCGGCGCCGCGGCGACCTGCTGCTGAAGAACTACGAGCGGATCTTCCGCTCCCGCGTCCCGCTGCCCCCACAGGCGTACGCCAAGATCAAGGTCACTGACCCCTGGTCATACGCGGAACTGGGCGAGGCGGTGGAGGCCTGGGGCTTCCGGCTCATGCAGCACGAGCATCAGTTCCTCGACCGCGCCGAGGTCGCCCGGCGCTGGCTCGCCGAGGAGTACACCCCGGTGATGCGCATACTGCGCGCGGCCGGCCTGCTCGGGTCGGCCACCGACGCCGAGGCCTACATGGTGATCGCGCGCGAGCGGTACCGGCTGATGCGTACCCATGAGTGGAACGACGAGGTGATCGAGGAGCTGAGGCACAAACTCCGGCCCCCCCGTCGGCTCGGCCGTCAGGGCGTGTCTCAAGGCTCCGCGCCGGTGCGAGACACGCCCTAACGGCAAGAACCCGCTGCCTGCGGCGGGCTACCGGGAGTCCGCCCCGCTGGCCGGGTCGCCCGTCGTGGGAGCCTGCTCGGCCCGGGCCGCTGCCTCGGCCTCGCCCGTCGCGTCCGCCGTGCCTGCGCCTGCCGTGCCTGCGCCTGCCGCAGCGGGCGCACCAGCCGGCCCGGCCGCAGAGTCGACGGCGCTGAGGCTGAGGTTGCGGCCGGTGGACGGGTCGAAGACGTGCAGCTTCCGCACGTCGACCCACAGCCGCGCGTCCTCGCCCTCCCTGATGCGCGACGCCGGGTCGAGCCGGGCGACCACTGTCTCCGCGGCGGCGCCACCGGCGTCCGCGCGGCCGGAGTCCCGGGCGAGTTCCTCGAGTTCGGCCACGTTGTGGGTCTGCCCGAGTTCCCGGGTGAAGTAGACGAACTTCTCCGATCCCAGCGACTCGACCACGTCGATGCTGGTGTTGAACTCAAGCCCGTTCGCCTTGACCTCGGCTGGCACGATCGCGGCGTCCTCGAAGCTCTCCGGCCGGATGCCGACGATGACATCGCGGCCGGTCCCGGAGCGTTCCAGCTCCTGCCGCAGCTGGGGGGTCAGCGGGAAGTCCCCGACCCCGGTGCGCAGCTTGCCGTCCTCCATGCTGCCCGCCATGAAGTTCATGGAGGGTGAGCCGATGAAGCCCGCAACGAACAGGTTCACCGGCCGGTCGTACAGCTCCTCCGGCGACGCCACCTGCTGGATCGTGCCGAGGCGCATGACCGCGACCCGGTCGCCGAGCGTCATCGCCTCGGTCTGGTCGTGGGTCACGTAGACCATGGTCGTGCCCAGCCTCTTCTGGAGCCTGGACACCTCGGTG
>DATIXO010000067.1:0-6218 GCA_035518495.1 Streptosporangiaceae bacterium | reverse complement strand
ACCGCTCAGTGCAGGGCCGGGGGAACGCGGTCCGATGGCGCTGGCCGGGAGTGAGTTCGCCGGCGGGTCAGCAGTCGACCAGGTCCGGCCGCTGGTTGAGGATCTGTGACCGTGCGGTGATGAAGTCAGCGCGGGCCTGGTCCGCTTCGGGGCGGAACACGGCGACCCGGTGGCAGTTCTGGAACGCCAGCCGTACGCGATAGTGCCGTTCGATCGCGCCCCGCATCGCGTCGCTGGCCATCATCCGTAGCAGCTGGCCGCGGGCCGTCTCGTCCGGCGGAGGCACCTGGTTGTCGGCGAACTCGCCGCCGCTGGTGTGCAGGTCCTGGATCAGGCGGCTGATCAGCTGCCACGCGTACGGCAGGGACGTGCGGATGCAGTCGGCGAACGCTGCGTCATCGACCTCGCCATGGCGGGCCTGGTCCAGCAGATCCGGCGAAACCGCTAGCGACATGATCGGTCCTTCCTGTCGGCCGCCGTCTGTGCGGCGGGATGCGCGCCGTGTGCGGGCGGGGCCGTGACACCCGGCCGGCGAAGATGCCGGAACGGGTTGACCCGCGCATGCGCAGTTGCCACACTCATGCTGACATGAAACTGATAATCGTTACTAGTAGCGGTGAGGAAAGATTCACCCGGAGGGGAGGGCTGATGGCGGGCCCGATGCGGGAGGCGCCGTGAAGGTCGCGTTCGCGGGCAAGGGCGGCAGCGGCAAGACGACACTGGCGTCGCTGTTCGTGCGGCACCTGGCCGGGCAGGGGCGGCCGGTGGTGGCCATCGACGCCGACATCAACCAGCACCTGGGCGAGGCGCTCGGCGTCAGCGGCGATCCGCCGGCGATGGGCGCGCATCTGGCTGAGATCAAGGAGTACCTGCGCGGCGGTAACCCGCGGATCGCCTCCGTCGCGGCGATGGTCAAGACCACCCCGCCGGGCCGGGGCTCCCGGCTGCTGCGGCTCGGCGGGGCCGACCCGGTCCATGGCCTGAGCGTGGAGACGCCCTGCGGGGCGAGGCTGATGGCCACCGGCCCGTTCAGCGACGACGACCTCGGCGTGTCCTGCTACCACGCCAAGACCGGCGCGGTCGAGCTGTACCTCAACCACCTCCTCGACGGTCCCGGCGAGTACGTGGTGGTGGACTGCACGGCCGGCGCCGAGTCGTTCGCCTCGGGCATGTTCACCCGGTTCGACCTGACCTTCCTGGTCGCCGAGCCGACCCGCAAGGGCGTCGGTGTCTGGCGGCAGTGGAGCCAGTACGCGGACGGCTACGACGTCGCCCTCGCGGTGGTCGGCAACAAGGTCCAGCACGAGGGCGACGCGGCCTTCCTGCGCGAGCACATCGGCGGCGGCCTGCTGACCTGCTTTAGCCATGAACCCGCGGTCCGGGCCATGGAACAGGGCCGCCCGTTCGACCTGGCCGACCTCGGCCCGGGCGCCCGCCCGGCCCTGCAGATGCTGCAGGACGCGGTAGACGCGCAGGTCAAGGACTGGGCCAAGTTCACCCGCCAGGCGGTGGAATTCCACCTGCGGAACGCCCGCGCGTGGGCGAACGCGGCTACCGGCGCGGACCTGGCCGTTCAGGTCGACCCTGGCTTCGCCCTGAGCCCCGGGGCACCGGAGGCCGCCCGCGCCTGACCCGGCCCGCCGCCGAACCGCTGGCGCAGCACGGGCAGGACTTCGGCGCCGAGACGGGCGATGTTCTCCCGGGTCCGGGCGGGATCTCCGGCGCCTTCCACCATGCACAGAAGGTGGCGGACGCCGGTGCGCTCGATCGTCGCCGCCATGGAGTCGATGCAGTCCGCTGCCGCGCCGACCGGGTGGATATCGCATAGCAGGCCGGCATACGCCCCGGGATCGCGGGCGGGACCCGGCCGGCCGTCCACGGGACGGTAGCCCGCGAGCCCCGGCGCCAGCCAGCGCGGCAATTGGCGGCGCAGCAGTTGCTGCGCCTGCTCGCGGGTGTCCGCGACGTGGGCGACCACGGCGGCGATGTGCCCGGCGGGCGGCTGGCCTGACGGAGCGGCCGCCGCGTAGGCGGCGATCATCTCCCGCTTCCCGTCATCGCCGGCGTGCAGGCCCAGCAGCATCGGCAGGCCGCAGGCGGCGGCCAGCGCCGCCGTCGCCGGCGAGGTGCACGCCACCACCAGCGGCGGGTGCGGGCGGGTCCGCGGTCCCGGCACCACCGTCACCTCCCGGAAGGTGAAGGCCGGCCCGGTGCCGCGGACCCGGTCCCGGGTCAGGGCGGCCAGCAGCAGGCGGAGGCCTTCGGCGAAGCCGGACTCATAGCGGCCCAGCCCGGTGCCGAACACCTCAAGGTCCACCCACGGCCCGCCGCGCCCCACGCCTAGCCAGAACCGCCCGCCCGATACCTGGTCCAGCAGCATGGCCTGCTCGGCGAGCGCCACCGGATGCGCAGTGGACAGCACGCTCACCGCCGTGCCCACCGCGATCCGCTCGGTCTGCCCGAGCACATAGGCCGCCAGCGTCGCGGCCGACGGGCAGACACCGTAAGACATGAAGTGATGCTCGGCGAACCACACGTCGTCGAACCCGGCGAGCTCCGCCGCCACAGCCGCCTGCACCGTGGCCTCCAGCACATCGCCGGGCGATTGCCCCGGGAACTGCGCCGCCAGCAGCAGCACTCCAGCTCGCATCCCGCCAGTATCCGGGATGAACCTCATGCATGCGCAGCCGAGCCCGCTTATCAAGTCCGGCAGCCGCGGCCGCCAGCATCTGCCGCACGGGACGGGGCTCGTGCTGGTCATCACGGCGCCATGCGCGCGGTCCTGGCTCACTCCATCCGGAGCGAACAGCAGACAATGCTCAGACTCTGGCCATGATGACGGGACACACCGCCTGGACCAAGGCCACTGGGCAGGGCCGCACGCACCTGCGCTCCTGGGTGCTGACCGATGCCCAGGCCCTGGCCATCCGGCTGTACCGCTTCAGAACCCGATGCAGGGTCCGTGACGTGGCGGTCTGGCCTGACGGACGGTTGGCGGCAAGACCGCAGTCCGGGCCTGCCCGTTTCCTGTGCCTGGTCATGATCCGGGTCTTCGGCTGGCTGTTCCTGCCGGGCCGCAGCCAGGCATCAAAGAATGCCGGGATCATCGTGCTCGGCCACGAGGTGGTGGTGCGCGGCGCCAGGTCGCCCGCCCCGGGCCGGCAAGGCAATCCTGGCGGCACTGGCCCGGCTGCTCCCGGCCGCGCCGCGCGGCGGCCGGCTCGTCACGCCGGGCACCCTGCTGGCCAGGCACCGGCGTCTCCTGACCCGCCGGCAGACCTACCCGGACCCGCCGGGTCGCCCGGCGGCCAGCCAGGAGATCCGCGACCTGGTCCTGCGGCTGGCGGAGGAGAACCTGGCCCGGGGATACCGCCGGGTGCACGGCGAGCTGACCGCCTTGGCTACCAGGTGAGCGAGGCGGCCGGCCGGCGGATCCTCCGCTCCCGGCGGTACCGGCCCGCTCCGCGCGGCCTGGACACCTCCCGGCGGACGTTCCTGCGCGCCCAGGCCGAGGACCCGCCGGCGTGATTTCCTCACTGCGGACACAGGCTTCCTCAGCCGGCTGTAGGTGCTTGCCCTCGTGGAGGCAGCGATCCGGCGCGTGCACATCCTCGGCGCGAGCGCCACCCGGACGGTGCATGGACCGCCCGGCAGGCCCGCCACCTGGTCACGGACCTCGCGGGGCGGATCGGTTTCTCCGGCTTCCTCATCGGGACCGGGACGGCAAGTTCACCCGCGCGTTCGATGACGTCCCCCGCCAGCGACGGCGTGCGGATCGTCAACATCCCGCCGCGGGCGCCGCGGGCGGATTGCCCTGGGGAACGCTGGGCACCCACCGTGCGGGCCGCGCCGGCGGGAGGTCACCGGGAAAGGCCGCCACGCGAGCCACCGGTTCTCACTGACCCGAGCCTGCCACGCTAGAGCAGCGTGGCAGGGTGCCGCCTCCTGTGCGCGCTACCGCAGCCGCGCCGGCGAATGGCCGCTGGCACGACGAGACGCCAGTCGCAGCCATCCGGCCGGCTCCGCTCCCGTGCTCAGTGCTCGTCGTAGTGGCCGGCGTGCGCGGCGTGCCGGTGCCCGTCGTGGACATAGTCGGTGTGGCCGTCGTGCGGGACGGCGACGTGGCCGCAGTCCTCGCCGTGCTGGTGCTCGTGGCCGGCGTGCTCGGCGTGGCCGCCGGGCTCGCACTCATCGGCGTGGCCGTCGTGGACCTTGTGCAGGTGCCCGTCGTGGACGTAGTCGGTGTGGCCGTCGTGCGGGACGGCGACGTGGCCGCAGCCCTCGCCGTGGGCGTGGTCGTGGCCGGCGTGCTCGGTGTGCGCTGGCGTGCTCATGAGATGTTCTCCTCCTGGCCGGTGCCGGGTTCGCTGGTATGCCGGATGGCATCGGTGACGATGTGGGCGACATGCTCGTCGGTGAGCGAGTAGACCCGTTCGCGCCCGCGGGTCTGCACCCGGATGAGCTTGGCGGCCCGCAGCACCCGCAGGTGCTGGGAGATCAGCGGCTGCGACTCGCCGCTGGCCGCGACCAGCGCGTGCACAGCCGCGGGCCCGGCGGTGAGGTGGTCGATGATCGCCAGGCGCAGCGGCGCGGACAGGGTGCGGAACAGCTCGCTGGCCGGCTCGTACTCCTCATGCCCCACACCCGAGACGCTAACACATAAACATATATGCATGCAAGGTGGCGGGTGGCTCCGGCGGCACGGGCACGCAGGGATGGGACGGGTCCGCCGGATATGAGCGGTGCTGTCCCCGGCGCCGGCCGAGAGCGCGACGGGAACGTCGCGGCCGGCGGCGCGGGCGAACGCCTGGTCGCACCAGGGGGCCGCCGGTCCACCGGGTTATCCGCAGGCTGGATCAGGCAGGGACCCGCGGAATTCCTCAGCCGGCTCACCACATCCGCCGTACTCACCCCCGGGACCGGGCCCCGGTCAGGACAGCGCGAACTAAGGAGGTAGCAGCGGATGCGCGGACGGCCATGTGGCGGCGGCCCGCCGCATAGGCCCGGCCGAGCAGGTAGAAGGCGGCGCCCATGACGCCGACGAAGAAGCCGAGCGGCCAGTTGGTGTGATAGGAGACCACGATGCCCGTCCAGACCGTGATCAGCGCGATCGCCACCGAGACGGTCATCGCGAGGCCCGGCCGCGCGGTCAGCGACCTGGCCGCCGCTGCGGGCCCGATCATCAGGCTGAACATCAGCAGCGCGCCCACCACAGGCACGGTCATGCTGGTGGCCAGGGCCATCACGAGCAGGAACGCCAGGTCCATCCGGGGGGCCGGTATCCCGCGCGCCTCGGCAACCTCCGGCATGGCCGAGGACAGCATCAGCGGCCGGAACATGACCGTGATCGCGGCGATCGACACCACGCCGAGCGCCAGGATGGGCAGCACGTCACCCGGGCTGACGCCGAACACCTCGCCGAACAGCAGCGAATACGCCTCCTGCGCGTACTCGGTGCTCCAGCTCACGAACAGCGCGCCGACGGCGAGCATCATCACGAACGTCAGCGCGGTCGCCACGTCATGCCGGGCACGGCGGCTCAGCCCGGCGATGCCCAGCGCCCCCGCCACCGAGAAGGCCGCGAGGCCGGCGAACGCGTTGAGCCCGAGCAGGCTGGCCCCCGCCGCCCCGGCGAAGGCGCCATTAGGTATCGCGTGCGCCGCGAACGCCGACCCGCGCAGCACCGCGAAGAACCCGGTCACCCCGGCGATCACCGCGACCGCCGTCGCCGCGATCCAGGTGTTCATCATCAGGCCGGAGAACATGCCTGCTCCGTATCGGCCCCCGCATCGGCGCTTTCCGGCGCGGCCTGCCGGCGTTCGCCCCGGCGCAGGTAGGTGACCAGGTAGCCGCAGACGACCAGCGTGACCACGAAGAAGCTGACCGGCCAGCCGCGCCCGGCCGGCGGCCAGTAGAAGCTGTCGTAGGCGAGCACGATGCCGAGCCAGACGGCGGCCACGCCGATGCCCGCCGCCACCGCCGCCGCCTGGACCGGGCCCTTCGCGACGCGCAGCGCGGTCGCGGCCGGCCCGATCAGCAGCGCCGTGCTCAGCACCGCGCCGATGACCATCGCGGACAGCGCCACCGAGATGGCCAGCGCGATGAGGAAGGCCGCGCCGACCAGGCGGACCGGCACACCGCGGGAAGCCGCGATATCCGGGCCGAGCGAGGTCAGCAGCAGCACCCGGGCCAGCGCGAGGACGGTGGCCAGGGCGAGC
>DATIXO010000066.1:0-10646 GCA_035518495.1 Streptosporangiaceae bacterium | reverse complement strand
TGGGCCTACCCGTTCTCCGACATCGCCGTGGTGCACAACGGGCAGCTGACCAACTACCACATGTGGCGCCGCCGGCTGGAGCGCAAGGGCCACCGCTTCCAGTCCGAATGCGACTCCGAGATCATCGCCGTCTACCTCGCCCAGAAGATGGACGACGGCCTGTCGCTGGAGACGGCGATGAAGCAGAGCCTGGACGAGCTGGACGGCGTCTTCACCTACCTGGTGGTGACGGCCGACTCGCTCGGCATGGCCAAGGACGAGATGGCCGCCAAGCCGCTGGTGCTCTATGAGTCGCCGGAGCTGGTGGCGCTCGCCTCCGAGGAGGTCGCGATCCGCGCCGTGCTCGGCCGCGAGATCGACACCTACGACCCCTACGAGCGCGAAGTGCTGGTGTGGAACCGGTGAAGATCTCCTACGACGCCCGCGGCCTGGCCGAGCCCAGCGCCCAGCCGCCCAAGACCGCGACGGTCGAGCGCGGCGCGGACGGCGCCAGGGCCACCTTCGACGCGGCCGAGCTGACCACCCGCCAGGTCAACCTGGAGCTGCGCCGCCTCGTCTACGACGAGGGCATCGGCGACGTGACGATCCTCAACCCGGGCGCGAAGCACTCCCTCGTGGTGGGCATCCTGGCCCGCTGCAAGATCACCATCGACGGCAGCCTGGGCTACTTCGGCTGCGGGCTCATCGACGGGCCGGAGATCGAGGTGAAGGGGCGGGTCGGCTGGTCGGTGGCCGAGAACATGATGTCGGGCGTGGTCCTCGTCGACAAGAACGCCGGCTCGCTGACCGGCGCGGCGCTGCGCGGCGGCGACGTCGTGGTCCGCGGCGATGTCGGCGCCCGCTCCGGCATCGACCAGAAGGGCGGCACGATCATCGTCGGCGGCAACGCGGGCATGATGACCGGGTTCATGCTGCAGCGGGGCCGCCAGATCATCTGCGGCGACGTGGGCGGCGGCCTGGGCGACTCGATGTACGACGGCGCGATCTACGTCGGCGGCAAGGTCACCTCGCTGGGCGTGGACTGCGTCGAGGCGGAGCTGACCGCCGGCGACGACGAGTTCCTCGCCAGGAAGCTGGGCATCTACGGGATCGATCCGCCCGCCGTGTTCCGCAAGTTCGTCTGCGGGCGCAAGCTCTGGAACTACGACAACCTGGAGCCCGCCGAACGCAAGCTGGTCCTGTAGAGGCTGAGAGGCGAAACCCTGACGTGAGCACGATCGAAGATGGCGGCAAGGCCGTCCTCGGGCACAGCAGCATCTTCACGCCCGAGGTGATCAACGACATCCACGTGAAGTCCGAGCTCGGCCGGTACCGGATGCGCGGCTTCTCGATGTTCAAGCCCATCCCGCACTGGGACCAGCTGATGTTCCTGCCGGGCACGCTGACCCGGTTCGTCATCGAGGGCTACCGGGAGAAGTGCGAGACGAAGACCGTGCTCGGCGCCCGCTTCGCCAAGCACCCGCTCGAGCTCGACATCCCGGTCTACATCACCGGGATGAGCTTCGGCGCGCTGTCCCTGGAGGCCAAGATGGCGCTGGCCAAGGGCGCCTCGATGGCCGGCACCGCGACCTGCTCCGGCGAGGGCGGGATGATCCCGCCGGAGCGGGACCTGTCGACCAAGTGGTACTACCAGGTCATCCAGAGCCGGTATGGGTTCAACCCGCACCACCTGATGCTCGCCGACGGGGTGGAGTTCTTCATCGGGCAGGGCTGCAAGGTCGGCCTCGGCGGGCACCTGATGGGGCAGAAGGTCACCGAGCAGGTGGCGGAGATGCGTTCGCTGCCGGCCGGGATCGACCAGCGCAGCCCGGCCCGCCACCCGGACTGGCTAGGCCCCGATGACCTGTCGCTGAAGGTGCAGGAGGTCCGCGAGGCGACCGACTACCAGGTCCCGATCCAGCTGAAGCTGGGCGCGGCGCGCGTCTACGACGATGTCCGGATGGCGGCCAAATGCGGGCCGGACATCATCTATCTCGACGGCGCGGAGGGCGGCACCGGGGCCGGGCCGCACGTCGCCGCCGAGGAGACCGGCATCCCGCTGATGGCGGCCATCCCGGAGGCCCGCCGCGCGCTGGAAGACGTCGGCCTGGTGGACGAGATCGACCTGGTGGTGGCCGGCGGCATCCGCAATGGCGGCGACGTCGCCAAGTGCCTGGCGCTCGGCGCGAAGGCGGTCGCGATCGGCCACTCCGCGCTGATGGCGCTGAACTGCAACAAGGAGATCCCCGGCGTCACCGACTACGAGGGCACGGTGGGCGTGCCGGCCGGCCGGTGCTACCACTGCCACACCGGGCGCTGCCCGGTGGGCATCACCACCCAGGATCCCGAGCTGCGCAAGCGGCTCAAGGTCGATGAGGCGGCCGAGCGCGTCTACAACTTCCTGCACACGCTCACCCTCGAGGCGCAGATGCTGGCGCGGGCGTGCGGCAAGACCGACGTGCACAGCCTGGAGCCGGAGGACCTGTGCGCGCTGACCGTGGAGGCCGCGGCCATGGCCAGGGTGCCGCTGGCCGGCACCGACTACATCCCGGGCCGGACCGAGGAGCGGGCGCTCGCCGAGATCAAGGCCCTGCTGGGCAAGCTGGCCGACGATGGCCGGAGGGGAGCGCGCGATGCCTGACGAACGTGCCCAGCCGGACGGCGGCCCACGCCTCACCACGAAGATCGGCATCGACACCGAGGAGCTGACCGGGCGCACCTTCCCCTACCAGTTCGACCGCTCGCTGGTGGAAGACGTCGACCTGGTGGCCGCCACGCCGGGCGCCGACATCAACTGGCTGGAGGACGTGCACCTCATGACCGAGGACGATGTCCCGGCCGTCTTCGACCGCTACACCAACGCGTTCCTCAAGATCTACTTCGAGATCCCGGCGGGCCGGGAGGACGAGTACGCGCGCAAGGTTCTCATCACCCACCTGCGCGAGGGCAATTCCTACGGCATCTGGCTCAAGGCCAGGCACGCCAAGTTCCCGCAGCCGGAGCTCGGCCCCTGGCGGGAGGACTCCCCCACCGTCGGTGGGAACTGGGAACCGGCTGTGCAGGCGGAGGGGGACCGGCCCGCAGGCCACTAGGGCGTGCCGGAGTAGATCTTGACCGTCGCGAGCGGCCGCCCGCAGGGATGGTCCGCAAGCCCCACGCCGCGGAACGCCCTGCGGTGGACGCGCGGCAGGCTGAAGATCCATGGGGCATGCCCTGGCGGCAGGTGATCGCGGGGGGGTTTCCGGCCACCGCCGGCCAGGGAACCCCTTGAAGCATGGGATCACGCGGCGGGCCGCCCCGGATCAGGTGCTGGGAGCGGCGGCGGGCGGGCAGGGACGCCCTGGCGGTCCGCCTGCAGTACCCGCCGCGGCCGCCGCCCCGCCGGGCCAAGGACTTCCTGGGCGCGGCGATGACTGCCGCGATCATCGGTGCCATCCTGCTGTTCCTCACGAACGGGCTTGCCAGCCATTGCGCGGCGGAGCCGGACCCGCGCACGGGGTCCCGTGTGTGCTCCGGCGTACCGGCCCTGGCCGCCCACATCCGCCCGGTCGAGACCCTCTGTGTCCTCGCCTGCGCCGCGCTGGCCGTCGCCGCCTTCGTCTGGTACATGTGCTGGGGCTATAAGACCAACGGGCAGGCGAGCGGGGGCGGGGACGCGGGCCCTTAGCGTCCCGGCGTGAAGGCCAGGGGAAGCCGGGCCGGCCCGGTGTTGCCGCTGCACGGCAGCCAGACCGCGTCTCCGGACACCCGCGGCTCGCGCAGCCGGCGGGCGAGCACCGCCAGGGCCACGCTCATGTCCGCGCGCGCGACGAGATGGCCGAGGCAGTAATGCATCCCCCCGCCGAAGGCCAGGTGCGGCGGACGGGCGGGGGCGGTGATGTCGAACGCCAGGTCCTGGCCCGCCCGCGGGTCGGTGCCCGCTGACTCGCAGAACAGGTGGATGGTGGTGCCAGCCTTGATCGCAAGCCCGTCGAAGGTGAAGTCCGCGAGGGCCTCGCGGGTGACCCAGGTCGTGGTCGGGCTGACCCGCATGACCTCCTCGACCGCGGCGGGCGCCAGGTCGGGGCGCTGCCCGAGCAGCCGCCACTGGCCCGGGTGGTCGACGAAAGCCTGCATGGCCAGGCCCAGCTGATTGCGGGTGGTATCGAAGCCGCCGAATATCAGCAGCACCAGCGTGTCGCGCAGTTCGGCCTCGCTGAGCCGGTCCTGGCCGGCATGCGCCGTTTGGGCCCTGATCAGGCTGGTCACGCAGTCCTCTTGGGGCGATGCCCGGCGATCCGCGACGAGCGCGTCGGCGTAGGCGTAGAGCCGGGCGAGCGCGGCCTCGATCTGTTCCAGCTGCTCGGCGATCCGGACCCCCATCGCCAGGCCCAGAATCGCCGAGTCGCGCGCGATCACCGGCCACTCGCTTTCCGGGATGCCGAGCATGGCCGCGATCACGCGCGCCGCGTAGGGCTCGGCGAACTCGGCCATGAACTCGCACCGGCCCGGCTCGGCGAAGGAGTCCACCAGCTCACCTGCCAGCGCCAGGAAACGCGGTTCCAGGGCCGCCACCGGCCGCCGCGAGAACGCGGGATTCAGTAGCTTGCGCAGGCGCCGGTGATCGGCCCCTTCCTTGTTCAGCACCCAGCCCGCCCACCAGTCCGCGAACGGTCCAGCGGTGATGCCATGGTGGGCCGGCCACGCGGAGCTTCCCTGCCGCAGCTGGGGATGCCGGAGCAGCCGGCTGGCCTGATCGTGGCGCAGCACCGCCAGGCCGTAGCTGGTGTGGGCGTACCAGCAGTCCTCCCTGGCCCGGCGCACCTCATCGGAGGTGACCGAGAAGCCAGGATCAGCAAGCTCGAAGAACGCGGGCACAGAAGGAATTCTCAGCTGTGACTGCCGAACTGGTCCAGGATGGCGGGCAACTCAGCAGGCGGTAGCGGCACCCGGCGCCCTGCGGCCGCAAGATCGAGCCACCCGGTGAACATTTGCCCGGCGGTGCTGGTCATCTGATCCCGTGCGGCCGCGAATGCCGCCGCCAGTCGCGGGAACCCGTCGGCACCCAGCACAGTCTCGATCGACCTCTGATACGCCGGCACCAGCCGCCAATCGGCGAGCATCGAGTCGGTGATCTCGACATGGAACTGGACGGCGTATGCGGCCGCGCCAAACCTGAACGCCTGGTTCGGATAGGCGGCGGACCGGCCCAGGTGAACCGCGCCAGCCGGGATGGCGAACGTGTCGCCATGCCATTGCAGGGCGGGGAACCGGCCACCGAGCCCGCCGAACACCGGATCGGCCCGCCCGGGGCCGGTCACCTCGACCGGCAGGACGCCGACCTCGGGCATATCCCCGGTGCGGACCTCCGCGCCCAGGCTCGCGGCCAGCAGCTGTGCGCCGAGACACACCCCCAGGTAGGGTGTGCCCGCCCGCACGGCGGCCGCGATCCACCGCTTCTCCGCGGCAAGCCAGGGATGCGCTGCCTCGTCATACACCCCCATCGGCCCGCCCATCGCCAGCACGAGGCCGAACTCGCGCCAATCCGGCAGGACATCGCCCTCGTCCAGCTCGATGGTCTCGACGACGAAGCCGCGGTCGCGGAGCAGCCCGCTGAACAGGCCCGGCGGCTCACACCTGATGTGCTGTAGCACGCACGCGCGTGGCATCGGTCTCCTTCTGTGGGGTGAACGCCTCTGTCCCTACGATGGGCCCGGACGTGCGCCGCCGCCACCCGGGACTTTCGTGATACCGGCCCGGGACGGGTATCTGGCAGCAGCGCGCGGCGTACCGCTCAGGGATGGTGAGGCAGTGGCGGGCAGCGACCGCGTGACGGCTCGCCAGCAC
Source organism: Streptosporangiaceae bacterium (assembly GCA_035518495.1). Taxonomy (GTDB): domain Bacteria; phylum Actinomycetota; class Actinomycetes; order Streptosporangiales; family Streptosporangiaceae; genus UBA9676. Next base: position 4,841 of record DATIXO010000066.1, on the reverse strand, counting down.
CGGCTTGCGGGCCTGGCCGGGTTGCTGGACCGGTTTCTGCTGCCCCTGGTTCTCGTCGTCGCTGGGCTGGGCGTCGCGCTCCCCGGCCCTGGACGGCGCCTGGATGCCAACGGGGCGATCCTGGTGACGCTGGCGGTGCTGGTGTTCTGCACCGGCTCGTCGGTCACCTTCGCCGACCTGGGCGGCATCCGCGTGGCTTCCCGGCGCATGCTGCTGGTGCTGGTGGCCACGACCGTCATCCTGCCGGTGCTTGCCTGGCTGGCCAGCAGGCTGGTTGACGCGCCAGCGCCGCGAGGGGGGGTGCTCGCGGCCGGTGTGGCCCCGGTGGAGGTGGCGTCCGTGGCGCTCACCGGGCTGGCGGGCGGAGAGGTCGTGGTAGCGGCCGGCCTGCTGGTCGCGTCCACGCTGCTGACCGTCGTCCTGGCCGGGCCGATCCTGGGTGTCCTCGGCACCCACCCGACGGCGTCACAGCTCGGGCTCCTCGCCACCCTCGCCCTTGTCGTGGCGCTTCCGCTGATCGCCGGCTGCGCGATGCGCACTCTTGATCCGTTCCACGGCCACGAGCGCCCGCTGGTCGCGGTCCTGGGGATCGCGAGCCTGCTGGTGCTGCTGTGGGAGGTCGCCAGCCAGCTGCGGCTTGACGCCGGCGATGGCCTGGTCGCCGCGGCCCTGCTCGTTTACCTGGCTGGCGCCGGTGCCTTGGGGTGGCTGCTTGCGCTCGGTGCGCCATCGCCGCGGCGCACCGCCGTCATCCTGCCCACCGCGATGCGGGACTTCGCGGTGGCGGCGGGTATCGCCGCGAGCGCGTTCGGCCTTGCGGCCGCAGCGCCGCTGGGTATCTACGGCGTCATGGTGCTGGTCTTCGGGGCCGTCGCTGTCCACGTGTCCAGACGAGGGTGACGGGTCAGTAGGCCGAGATGGCGAGCCTGATCGCTACCGCCAGCCCGCAGACGGCGACCAGGACCCGCAGCGCCGGTGCCGGGATCCTGCGGACCAGGGCCGGGCCGGCCCAGCCACCGGCCAGGAACCCGGCCGCGAGCGGCACCACCGCCGCCCAGTCGACATGGCCGGACACGGCGAAGGCGGCCGCGGCGACCATGTTCGCGATCCCGCCCAGGATGTTCTTCACCGCGTTGATCCGGGCCAGCGGCCCGGCCACCATGGCGGCGAGCACCGCCAGCATGGCGATGCCGGCGGCCGCGCCGAAGTACCCGACGTAGATCGCGACGCCGAACACGCCCGCCAGCAGCCACCGGCTGCGCTCGCGGTCCCGGGGCGGGGGCTGGGCGGGCCGGGCGTCGCCGCGATCCCACTCGCCGTCGCGGCGCCGTGGCTGGCCGCCCCCATGGCCCCCCTTACCGCCGGGGCGGGACCGGCGGTCCTGCCGTGGCCGGGCGAGCAGGGCCAGCGAGGCCGCCCCGATCAGGACCGGGGCCACCCTCTCGAACGTCTGCGGCGGCGTGATCAGCAGCAGGGCCGCGCCTGCCGCGCCACCAGCGGCGGCGGCCGGCGCGAGGCGGCGCAGGCGGGCGGCCTGGCCGGTCAGCTCCGGCCGGGAGCCCGCCGCCGCGCCGACCCCGGTGAACAGCAGCGCGACCGTGTTCGTCATGTTCGCGGACAGCGGCGGCAGCCCGATGGCCAGCAGCGCCGGGTAGGAGACAACCGACGCCAGGCCCACCACCGTGCTGAAAACGCCCGCGACCACCCCCGCCGCGAGCAGCGCCAGCGCCACGGGAACGGTCACGACCCGACCCAACCACATCTGCCGCGGCCCGCCGCCACCGCGCCCGGTCACGTCCCCGCCGTAACCTCGCTGGCCGGGGGATAAAGTGCGGCTGTGACCGATCCCACCGCCGGACCCGCCCGGTCCGCCGCGCCCGTTGCCGCCGAGCCTGTCACCACCGGGCCGCCAACGGCAGCTCCGCTCCCCCCGGCGCCCGCTGCCGTGCACCCCGCCGTGGCCGGGTGGTGGGATCTGGATCCGTGCCAGCGGTCGGTCCTGGTCAGCTGGCTGGCATTCACCACCACCTTCGCCGCGGTCCGCGGCGTCACCTACAGCATCCGCGCGGGACGGGGGCCGTTTCGCAACCTGAGCCTCGGTGGCGAGCACCTGCACCACTACATGTGGGGGATCGGGCTGCTGGCGGGCGTCGGGGCGATCGCCGTCCGGGGCGAGGAGCGGGCGCGACGGCACCCGGTGGTGGCCGTCTGCTACGGCAGCGGTCTCGCCCTGGTCGTCGACGAGTTCGCGCTCCTGCTCGACCTGCGTGACGTGTACTGGGCCCGGCAGGGCCGGGTCTCGGTGGACCTCGGCATCGGTGCCATCGCGGCGGTGGGCTCCTACTTCGCCGGCCAGCCGTTCATGCGCTCGTGGATGAGCAGGCGGCGCGAGCGCCAGGCGCGCACGCCGGCCAGCTGATCACCCCAGCAGGGCCGTCAGCCACCGCGGCCCGGTGACGGCCGCGCCCGCTGCCACGCAGCGCCGCCGCAGCTCCCGATCGGCGGTGACGACGAACCGGCGTCCCGGCAGCTCGGCGGCCAGCGCGGCGATGGTGTCGTCGCCCTCCCCCGGCGCGGCCACCACCCGCACGCCCCCCGCGGTCCCTGCGGCCCCCGCCTCCACGCCCGTGCCGCGGGGCACGCGGTCCAGCACCGCCCGGGCCTTGCCCTCCACCACCAGCACGATCGCCGGGTACCACCGGTCCAGGGCGGGCTCGTCACCGCCATCGCCGTCGTCCGGCAGCCGGGCGATGCCGTCGGCCGCCAGCGCGGTCAGCTCGCCATAGAGCCGCGCCATCGCGCCGGCCCGGTCGCGCCACCAGCCGTCGGCCCGCGACCCCATCACGTTGGCGCCATCGACGATCACCGTGACCGGCGCCAGGGCGGCCCGGATGACCGGCCAGACGGCGGCGAAGCCCGGGTGCAGCGGGAGCGCGGCGACGTCGTCGGCCGGGACCCAGGCGGTCTGCGTGGCCTCATGGCTGGGCTGGACGGCGAACGGCTCCGCGGCCTGGCCGATCAGGGTCTGGTAACTCCAGCCGCCGTGATCGTCGTCGAGCAGGCCGGTGATGCGGACCGCGCCGGGCGCGGCGCCGCACTCCTCGGCGGCCTCCCGCGCCGCCGCCTCGGCGGGCGACTCGTGGCTGTCCCGCGCCCCGCCGGGCGGTCCCCAGGTGCCGCCGTGGTGGCTCCACCCGGCCCGCCGGATGAGCAGCACGAGCGGGCGCCCCGAACTGTCCGGCGCCCAGATCAGCAGCCCGGCCGCGCCGTGCAACCCCCAGTGCTGGTGGTCCAGGTCGCAGCCGGTCCAGCCGTTCCCATCGCCTTGCGCCATCCCAGCCGACGATAGCTCAGGCAGCGGCCCGCCCAGGCCAGTCTCAACCGGTCGCGGCCGGCCGCCTGCCCGCCGCGCCCACAGCCCTGCCCGTCCTCGCCACAGCGCTGCCCGGCCCTCGCCACAGCCCTGCCCCGTCCTCGCCACAGCCCTGCCCGTCCTCGCCGCGGTCCTGCCCCCTGCCGCCCGTCACCGTGCCCGTATGGTGGATCGCATGCCCGAGTTGATGCTGCAGCAGAAGATCACCAGGATGCGCCAACGGCGGACCGGCCCGCTGATCCTGGAGCTCGACCTCACCGACGGCCTGGCGGAGGAGCCGCCGTCCGATCCCATCTCCGCCCTGCTCACCATGCGCCGGGCCCGCCTCGCCGACGTGCTGGACGGGCTGCGCCGCGCCCGCGCCGACGACCGGGTGCACGCGCTGGTGGTCAAGCTCGGCGGGCGGCCGATCGGGCTGGCCCGGGTCCAGGAGCTGCGGGCGGCCGTGCGGGAGTTCGCCCGGGCCGGCAAGACCACCGTGGCCTGGGCGGAGACGTTCGGCGAATCCTCGCCAGGGAACGTGCCGTACTACCTGGCGACCGCGTTCGACCGGATCTACCTTCAGCCGTCCGGGGAACTCGAACTGACCGGGATCAGCATCCAGCAGCTGTTCTTCCGCGACGCGCTGGACAAGCTCGGCCTGGACTACCAGGTCGCCAAGCGGCAGGAGTACAAGAACGCCGCCGACCGATTCACCGAGCGCGGGTTCACCGGGCCGGCCAGGGAGGCGATGCAGCGGCTCGCGCTCTCGATCACGCAGCAGCTCACTGACGCGATCGCGGAGCGGCTCAAGATCGGCGACAGCGAGGCCCGGGCGCTGATCGATCGCGGCCCGTTCCTGGCCAGCGAGGCGCGCAGCGACCGGCTGGTGGATGCCCTCGGTTACCGGGACGAGGTCTACGCCGACGTCCGCAAGGACGCCGGGCCCGATGCCTTCCTGCTCTACCTCGGCCGCTACCAGCGTTCCCGCGCCCTGGCCCAGCGGGCGCGCAAGCTGCCCAACCCGGCCGAGAACGTGGTCGCCCTCATCCACGCGACCGGCCCGATCCGGCGCGGCCGCAGCGGGCGCGGCCCGGTCAGCGGCGGGGCGATGGGATCCGACACGATCGCCGCCGCGCTGCGGGCCGCCGCCAGCGACCACCGGGCGAAGGCGATCGTCCTGCGGATCGACAGCCCCGGCGGCTCGTACGTGGCGTCCGACACGATCTGGCGCGAGGTGGTGCGGACCCGCGCGGCGGGCACGCCGGTGGTGGTGTCGATGGCGGACGTGGCCGCCTCCGGCGGGTATTACATCGCCATGGCGGCCGACGCGATCGTGGCCCAGCCGGGGACGCTCACCGGCTCCATCGGGGTGCTCGGCGGCAAGCCGGTCACCGCCAGCCTGCTGCAGCGCGCCGGGGTGAGCGTCGACACGGTGACCGAGGGCCGCCACGCGGACATGTTCACCACGACGCGCCCGTTCAGCGAC
>DATIXO010000065.1:0-3158 GCA_035518495.1 Streptosporangiaceae bacterium | reverse complement strand
GGGCCGCCGCCGGGTGGCAGGCTGCAACACCAGCTGCCCCTGGTGCGGACGAGACGGCCGGGCCGATCCTGGCGGGATGGGCGATGATCGAGGTCTTCGACACGACGGCGGCCAGGATCGCGCTGGCCCGCCGGATGCTGGGCTGCCCGGGCTGCGGCCAGCCGCTGCGGCTGTGGGGGCACGCCCGCGAGCGCACCGTCCGCGACACCGGCGGCACGCCGCTGACCATCCGCCCGGACCGCGCGCTGTGCACCGGCTGCGGCGTCACCCACGTGGTGCTGGACGCCGGGCTGCTGCCGCGCCGCGCCTACGCAGCCGGGCTGATCGGGCAGGCCCTGGCCGCGTCCGCTCGCGGGCACGGGCACCGGCCCATCGCCGCCGGCCTGGCCGTCCCGGCCGGCACGGTGCGCGGCTGGATCCGCGCGGCCCGCCGGTCCGCCGTGCAGCTGCGCGTCACGGGCATCCGCGCCGTCCTGGCCTCGGGCCATGATGAGCTGCTGTCCTGGGCCCGCACCGGCGAGCTGGGTGCCGCGCTGGAGCACCTGGGGGCCGCGGCGCTGGTCCTGGGCCGCCGCCACAGGCTGGAGCACACGTGCTGGTGGGCGCGGATCAACGTGCTGACCCGCGGCCAGCTGCTGACCATGGCCCCGGCCGGCTAAGCCGCCCGCGCCGTTCCCGGCCCGCGCCTGCCCGCAGACAGCCCTCACCGCCGAAAATCTGCCGTGAGTCCGGCACCTTGCCCACGGGGACCGGCACCTTCCCCACGACACCGCCCGAAGTGCCCGGTTCTTCATCGGCGTCGTGAACGCCGCCAAGATGGGGATCTTGAGCGCCGGGCAACAATCAGCGGCTCGTCCAGGTCGGTGCCCATCGCGTACTGCGGGCCGAGGTGTGGGCCGGGGCCGATCAGGGGGATCGTGTGCGGGCGGCCGCCGGGGGCGGGGAGCAGCCCGTAGGCGCGTGCCCACGGCTCGACGTGCAGCGGCTGGGCGGGGCGCGGCGCCGCGCGCAGCAGCCCGGTCGCGGCGGTGATGTCGAACAGCCAGGGCCGCAGCGTGAACCACTGCTGCGGCTTGGCGGCGGCGGGGGGCCGGGGCGGCGTGCTGCCGCCCCGGCTGCTGGCGGGGGTTGTCACGCGGCACCCGCCAGTTCCATGCCGCCGTCCTGCGCGCTGTCGGCGTTGTCCGCCCCAGGCGCGGCGCCGGCCGGCTGGGCGGCGCGGCGGAACCGGCGCGGCTTCTCAGTGGCCACCTCGGCTTCGCCGAGCTTGACCAGGGTCTCCAGGGCGTTGGCGATCGCCCCGGAGCTGTGGTCGATCACCTTGTGGATCTCGTGCGGGGTGAACTCGCCGCCTGGGTGGGCATCCAGGTGGGCCAGCACCTTGTCGCGCAGCCCGCCGGGCCGGACGGCCGGGGCCTTCCGGCCGCCGACCGCGGCCTTGAGCGACCGCCGCGCCTGGGCGGCCTGCTCGTAGATCTCGTCCAGGCCCGCCAGCGCGGCATGCAGGTCCCCGCCCCCGGTCAAGACGATAGCGGCGGCGTCGGCGGCGGCCTTGACCTGGCCGAGTCGCTCGGTCAGGTCCGCGACGAGGGCCGGGTCCGGCGCATTGGCGGCCTCGCCGCCGGAGTCCGCCGGGGCGTCCTCGTCCGCCGGGGCGGCGCCGTCGTCCTGCTCGCCCGGGACGGCGTCCTCGTGGTCGTCCTCGGCGGGGGCGTCGTCGCGCGGCCCGGGCTCTGCCGTCCCGGGGCCGGCCTCGGCGTCGTCGCCGGTCTCGGCGGTGCGGCCCTGTCCGGTGCCGTCGGCTGTCTCGTCCTTGCCGGCAGCGTCTGGGCTGCCGCTGGGGTCCTCACCGGGCTGGCCGGGCTGCCCGGCTTCCGGGTCTGCCGGGCCGGTGCCGTCCGGCGTCGGCCTGGCGAGGGTCCAGGTGTCCGGGATGCCGGGCTTGGTGCCCTTGACCCGGGTGGCGGTGCCGTCGGCCTCCATCGCGAGCAGGGCGGCGCGGGCGGCGGGCTTGCCGGTCCCGGCGGCGTCGGCGATGACGGCGACGGTGCCGGCGGGGTTGGCCGCCAGCGCGGCGTGAACGGCCGCTGCCGGGCTGTCGGCGGCGGGTGCGGTACCGGGTGCTGGGGTGGGGTCCGTCGCGGTGTGCGCGGCGCTGGGGGCGGTACCGGGGCTGGTCTTCGTGCGTGCCATTTTCGTGGCTCCATTTCATTTCCGGCGGCGTTTGGGTTTGCGTGCGTCTGGTTATTTCTGGACGACAATCGCTCTGCACCGGATATGAAGTCAAGCCGCTCCACAGATATTTTCCGCTCCTGCCGGAAACAATGAGCTCGCCGGCCGGCGCAAGCGGAATTAACGCACGCTAGGGCTACGCCCGACCTGGCTCCACCGGGAACTATGCGTAGCTCAGGCACGCCGGCGGCCTCACGGGCGGACTTTAACGGGAACTTCCCGGGATACCTCGCGAGTTTATCTCCCCGGGGTATCGCTGTATTGCCGTATTCTTTTCCGTGCGGGTTTTCCTTTGCCTGGCGCCGCCTTTTCGCCGGGTCTCGTGATTGAGGCCGTCTAGCCTTCCGGGAACCCCCGGGAGGCTAGACGGCCTCAATCAGTCTTCACGGGCGGCCCGCGCCTGGCACCTAGCAGGCGTGGTCGCGGGCGGCCCGCTCGGTTTCCTGCCAGAAGGCGTCGGTGAAGGCATCGGCGTAAGCGGACACACCCGGGGCAGGGCGCGGTCGCCGGGCTGGATGCCGAGGTCGCGGGCGAGGTCGTCCTGGTCGTACCCGGCCCCGGGTCCGATGGCGGGCGGCTCGATCGCGTCGAGGACGGCGGGGTCGCCCTCGACGATGCCGCGCAGCACCCGCTGGTACGCTTCCCCGGGCGTATTTCCGTCGAACACCCAGGCGGCGGCGGCCTTGCCGGCGTCGCGGCCGAGTTCTGCCGCCCTGGCGACGAGCGAGGGCGGGACCTCGGTCAGGCAGCGGCCCGCCTGCAGTATCAGCAGGCCGCGGCTCCGGTCTAATGGCACAGTCAGATATCAGAACTGTCCGAATGCCTGCTGCCGACACGCGCGAATCGGACGACCGGGACGTGTCATGCGTCGCATAGGCCAGGCTGCCAGCCGTTCGCAGGTGCTCAGGTGTCGAGGGTGCTCAGGT
>DATIXO010000064.1:0-23296 GCA_035518495.1 Streptosporangiaceae bacterium | reverse complement strand
GGGGGCGGCAACTCCGCCGGGCAGGCGGCGATACACCTGGCCAAGTGGGCCGACCAGGTCACCGTCCTGGTGCGCGGCGAATCGCTGGCGCAGAGCATGTCCGACTACCTCATCCGCATGATCGACGCCGCGCCGAACGTGGACGTCTCCTACGGCGTGCGGATCGCCGACGGCTCGGGCACCGACTGCCTGGAGTCTCTGGTGCTGACAGACGCCGGGACGGGGCAGCGCCGGAGCGTCCCGGCCGACGCGCTCTTCGTCCTCATCGGCTCGCATCCGCACACCGAATGGCTCGGCGACACCGTAGCGCGAGACCAGTGGGGCTTCATCCGCACCGGTCCCGACCTGGTGGGCGGGGAGGACGCGGCCTGGCCGCTGGACCGCCCGCCGTTCCCGCTGGAGACCAGCCTGCCCGGGGTGTTCGCGGCCGGCGACGTGCGCCGGGCATCGGTCAAGCGCTGCGCGTCCGCGGTAGGCGAGGGTGCCGTCAGCATCCCGCAGGTACATGCCTGGCTGGAAACGATGGCAGTCGCGCGGGCTGGCTCAGGGCACGCCGAGCCGCAGACAGGCACAGTTCCAAGGTCGCCGTAACGTTGGTCGTGAACGTGCCGTCGGCCGGACTACTACCCCATGCCAGCCTCAGGCGACGCGCAGAATGACCATTTGGTACGGCGAAGGCGTCAATACTGAACTGCGGACAGGCACGCATATCGATGCCTCTTTGCTTCAAGGGGCTCGTGGCATTTTCTGCGAAGTGGGTCCTGGATCTTCCTGCCCCGGCTGCGGCTGGTGGTCGCAGGGTGGTAGCGGATCCGGGAGTGGCTTGGCCGACGAGCCGGTGCCTGAGGGTATGAGCCGGCGCGGGTTGGTCGAGCGTGATTGCGGCATAGCTCACGGGACCGGCTCAGGTGCCGGGCCCCGCTTTGGCCCTCGTCAGCCGTCCGCTGGTGATGGCCAGCGGTCTGCGGCCCAGCCGGCCGCTCATCGCGGCCCAGAACCCGAAGTCGGGGATCACGCCAGTGCCCAGCCGCAGCACCTCCAGGGCCATATCATGATGTCCCTGTGATGGGGGTGGGGATGGCTGGGCCGACCGTTCATGGGTCAGATCGTGACGACCGGGTTCTGCCGGCTACCCGCTGGCTTTCGGCGGCGATCATCCCGTTCCTGATCGTGGCCTTCGCCGTCTTGTACCCGTTCCCCGATGACACCGGGCGGCTGTTCGCGTGGCCGGTCAGGCCGACGATGACGCCGATGATCTTGGCCTCGGTCTATCTCGGCGGAGCCTATTTCTTTTTCCGGGCGGCAACGGCCAGGCAGTGGCATACCGTCAAGGGCGGCTTCGTGCCGGTCGGGACCTTCGCCGCCTTGATGGGGGTGGCGACGATCCTGCACTGGGATAAGTTCACCCACTCCCATGTGGCCTTCTGGCTGTGGGCCGGGCTGTACTTCACCACGCCTTTCCTGATCTTCGGGGTCTGGTGGGCCAACCGCCGCCACGATGTGCCCGGCACCAGCGCGGAGCTGCTGATCCCGGTCCGGGTTAGCCGCGTCATCGCCATCCTGGGCGGGCTGTCGGGACTGACCGCGCTGTTCTTGTTCCTGTTCCCCGGCCGGGCCGCCGCGGTCTGGCCCTGGATGCTGACCCCGCTGACGGCACAGGTGATGGGGGCCATCTTCGCACTCGGGATCGCAGGGCTGGGCGCCCCAGTCGATCGTCGGTGGAGCAGCGCCCGGATCTTGCTCCAGGTCGCTGTCCTGATGCTGGCCCTGATCTTGGTGGCGGGAGTGCGGGCCAGCAGTGAGCTTGACCCGTCTAATGCCGTGACCTGGCTGATCGGAACCGGGTTCGTGGCTGTGCTGGCCGCGATCGCGGCCACATACGCGCGGATGCGGGCCCAGGCCGCCCCACCGGCGATGCAAGACTGAGCGATGCACTCGTGTCACCGCGGTGATATCGCAGACTCTGACAAGGAACGCGAAGACTGGCAGCTACCGCGACGAGAGGCGGCCGCCCTGACCCTGCCCGGGCCAAAAACACCTACATCCGCGAGGACCAGGTCCTGCCCCACCTGGCAGCCCTCGCCGTCCTCCTTGACGGCCAGGAACACCGTGGAGTCCTTGGAGGCTCGCCGACTAGCCACCGAACAGGGCTACCTCGCCGCGGGCTGGGTCCAGTTCCTGGCAGCGCGCAAGGTTGAACGCGACCAACGAGGTACGCCGCCGCGCCGCATTGCGGAGTACGGGCACATCTCGGTGGGAGAGCAGCCGCACCGTCAGGAGAGCAGGGCGCGGATGTCGTCGGCGCCAAGGCTGGTGCCGAAGACGTTGCCATCATCCATGACACTCGAGAACAGCTTGGCTTTCCTGGCCTTCAGCGCCATGACCTTCTCCTCGATCGTGTCCTTGGCGACCAGGCGGTAGACCATGACTTTCCGGGTCTGCCCGATGCGGTGGGCACGATCGACAGCCTGCGCCTCGGTGGCCGGGTTCCACCATGGGTCGAGGAGGAAGCAGTAGTCGGCCTCGGTGAGGTTCAGCCCGAATCCGCCTGCCTTGAGGCTGATCAAGAAGACCGGTGCAGCGCCGTTCTTGAAGCGCTGGATTACTGCGGCCCGGTCACGGGTGCTGCCATCGAGATAGCAATACGGCATGCCCTCGGTCTCCAGCCGCTCGCGGACCTTGCTGAGGAACCCGGTGAACTGGCTGAACACCAGAGCCCGGTGCCCGCTGCCGGTCACCTCGTCCAGCTTTTCGAGCAGGGCATCGATCTTGGCCGACGCCAGGCTGGTGTGGACTTGGTCGATGAGCCCGGCATGCAGGCTGAGCTGGCGCAGCAGGGTGAGCGAGCGGAAGATCGTGAAGCGGTTGGAGTTCATGTCGCCGATCAGGCCGAGGACCTTTTGCCGTTCTCGCTGCAGCCGCGTCTGATAGACCTTGCGGTGCTGCGGGTGTAGTTCCACCTCCAGGACCTGCTCCTGCTTGACCGGCAGGTCGGCGGCTACCTGTTCCTTCGTCCGGCGCCGGACCAGCGGCTTGATCCGCCGCTGAAGCTGGGCCAGCCGCTCGGTGTCACCCTGCCGTTCGACCGGCCGGGCGTAGTAGTCGCGGAACCGGTCAGGGCCTGGGAACAGGCCGGGAGCTGTGATGGACAGCAGCGACCACAGTTCCATCAAGTTGTTCTCCATCGGCGTGCCCGTGATAGCGATCTTCACCGGGGCCGGGAGTCGGCGAGCGCACTGATAGATCTTCGACTGGCGGTTCTTGGCTTGCTGTGCCTCGTCAAGCAGGAGCCCGGACCAGCTCAGTTCGGCATAAGCTGCGAAGTCGATGCGCAGCAGGGTGTAGGACGTGACGACAGCGTCCGCGCCCGCAGCGAGTTCGCCGAGATTCTGGCCAAGACGAGTCATGGTGCCCGATACCGGCACCACCTTCAGATCGGGAGCGAACCGCGCAGCCTCGGCGGCCCAGTTCGCCACTACGCTGGTCGGCGCGACGATCAGGAATGGGCCCGCGGCCGCGTCGCGTTGCCTGGCGTGACTGATCAGGGCGAGGCATTGGAGCGTCTTGCCGAGCCCCATGTCGTCAGCGAGGATTCCGCCCAGCCGGTGCTTCCATAGGAACGCCAGCCAGCCGAACCCGTCCTGCTGGTAGGGCCGCAGTCGCGCCCGCAGCCCCGCTGGCGGCTCTGCTTGGCCGGTGCCGCCGGCCGACAGCAGGCCCTGAACCTGCTCCCGCCATGTCGCCGCCTGATGCCCGATCACCCCCAGCCCAGCCAGTTCCTCCCAGAAGCCAGCCTGGTACCGGCTGATCCGCAGCGGTCCGGTTGGAGAATCCTGCAGCGTGCGGGCCTCTTCGATCAGCCGGGCAAGAGCCTGCAACTCGGGTTTGTCCAGCGCGAAGTAGGCCCCATCGGGCAGCAGCACGTGCGGCTCGCCACGGCTGAGCGCCAGGAAAACGTCGAGAAACGGGACCGGGCGCCCTTCTACGGTGATAGTTACGCCGAGGTCGAACCAGTCGGTGTCGCCGGTGACCTCATCGGTGGACACCGTGATCCGCAGCGAATCCCCGGCTTCCCGGTAGTCCGCAGGCTCACCGATGATCTCAACGATCAGCCCCGGTTGATCATCCAGCAACGGCAGCAGTTCGGTGGTGAACCGCATCGTGTCGATGCCGGTCAGGCGGGTGTGCGGGGCAAGCGGGGGCACCAGCGCGCCATCATCCCGCGTGAGCAGCCCGTACCGGTCCAGCGGCAGTTCCAGGCCGGCCAGCAGCGCCCGCTCAGCTGCCAGGTCCCGGTACCCGTCGTCTGGCCCGCCCGCCTCCAGCGGCGCACGCTGCGGCGAGTCCCCGACCCGGTAGGCCCATTCCCAGCTCACCTCGAGCTCGTGATCACTGCCGTAGCGGGCACGCAGCACCAGGTCCGGCCCGCAGATCACGGGAGGGGTGAATGACCCGTCCGAGGAGATCACGGCCGCGGCCCGCCGCAGCCGCGGGTAATACCGGTCCCGGAACCTGGGCTCCTCCGCGGCGGGCACGTCGAGCGACTCGCCTCCCAGTGCCATCTGCTGCAGCGGCGGCGGCACCGGCCTGGCCAGCCTGGCGAGCCGGAAGCGCCAGCTTCCGGGCTCTCCCGCCGTCTCGGCGGGGTCGATGCAGACCGCGCCGTGCCCCCCGGCCCCGATGAACGCGACCGGTACAGACGGTTCCCCATCACCCGTGCGGATCACTGGGACCATCCGCAGCCCGCCCGCTTCGCTGCGGGTCACGTCCAGGCAGAACTCGGCCTCCTCATACGTTCCCAGCACCCCGCGCCTGCCCGGGTATACCAGCCGCAGGCTGGCCGCCTCAGCCTCATCCAGCAGCGGCCAGAGCTGGCGCGAGCCGACCGAGGAGAGCTCGATCGACCGGTCGTCACCGTAGTGATAGCCGTAGTAGCCGCTGCGGCTCCCGCACGCCTGATATAGCACGTACAGTTCCCGCAGCAGCCGCACCTGCTGCTCGCTGTAATCGCGTGAGTAGCGCAGGGCGTCCAGTTTGCCCCAGCTCAGGTCGCCGCCGACCCAGCCGCCGTTCTTGCCCTGCCGGACCGGCCGGGCCATCAGCCGCAGCGGCGTCTGCTCCGCCACCGGTCCGCCCCAGCGAGCCTGGCGTGCTCCACCTGCCAGCGCAAGCTCGATCGCCAGCGGCGTCGTGCCAGGCTGCGCAGATCCGCCTGGGCCCAGCAGCGACTCCAGCGACTGCTCCCAGGCATGCGGCTGCGGGCTCTCCGGCCGGGCCGTTCCCGGGCGCTCAGGGGCCAGGGCCGACAGGACCAGCGCGACGACGTGCTTGCAGCTGAACTCGACCGGGCAACTGCACTCGCCCATCTCGAACTCGGCGGGCAGCCCGTCGGCCAGCGAGAAAAACGCGGCAGTCTCGTAGACGTTGGTGCGGTGGCCACGCACCATCCCGCGAAGCGCGTTATCTTCCGGATCCCACCTGGCATGCAACACCGCCCCTTGGCGCGCGTACTCGGCCCCCCTGGCGTAACTGCCTCCGCCGGTGGCCCGCCGCAGGCTAGCAAGATCGAACTCAAGAACCATGACCTCCCGCACGGGGCGACGGTATCGGCCAGCACCGTCATTCCGAGCCCAACATGCCGGGCTTGCGGTGGCTGGATGTGAGACATGAAGGTAGACGACTGGCCGGCAACCTGGCCTGGCCTCGGTGGCCTAGGTATGTTGACTCTGCCAATCGGCTCAGGCCGCTGGGTGTTTCGCTGGCCGGATCCGGATTGCGACCGGTGAGATGTGTCCGAGGAGCGAGTCGCCGCTTACATACATGCCAGCCATCAAGGGTGAACTGCTCCTCGGGGGCCAGCGATGACCGGGCGGTCCGATCGGTGGCCGGGCCGCGGTTCATCCTAGCCCGTCTGGCGCACGCGTTGGCCAGCCCCTTGCTCGCCGAGGTCAGGTCTGCTGGCGGGTGGCTTCGGCCCGGCGTTTGACACCGCGCAGCAGGTTCCGGGCGGTGATGGCCTCGCCCCAGATCAAGACGATCAGGGCGGCGTAGGCCCGGAAGGGCCAGGGCCCGCATCTGAGCCGCATGCGGCGGATTAGCCGGGTGGTGCCGGGCTGTGGTTCGGTCAGCAGGTAGCCGGCGCTGAGCTCGCCGGATATGCCCAGCCGGGGGTTGCCGCGGAGCCGGGTGGGCAGCAGGTACCGCAAATGAGTGTCGGTGAAAAGGACGAGGGACTCGCCTGGCTCGGCTTGCCGCACCACATAGTAGGCCGTTCCTGGCGGCCCATCGGCGATGATGTCCCCCACCTGCGGGTTCTGCCAAGCAGCGACGATCCGGTCCTCGGCGGCGACGTGATAGCCGACAGGTGTTTCTCCGGGCTGATGACGGGACAAGCGCCGGTAATACCAGTCCACGCACCGGTTCCAGAACTTCGAATCCGAATAGAAACCGGCCCGGCCCTGACCGATCTGCACAAGCCAGGGCCACACCTGCTGCGGTGGCGCGTTGATCGTCACCGCGTGGGTGGCTTGGGCGATCGGGGAAGGCACGAGATCGTCTCCCGGCAGCGGCATCGCCTGTTCCTCCGCGGTGGCCCCCCAGGAGATCCACGCGGGACGGCGGGCTCGGCCGCCCGGCTCGCGGGCTCTTCCCGCGGTGGTTGCCCGGCCCGCGCGGGAGCGGCGCGCGGGCGGCTGCTGAGAGAGGCGGGCGGAGAACGACGCCAGGCCCGTCGCGGCCCGGGCACCGGTCATGGGCCGGCCATGGCCGCACGCCAGCACATCAGGCTTGAGCCTGGCGAGCGCGGCGACAGACTCCTTCGCCGCAGGCCAGTTCCAGGTGGAGATGTACGGCGGCCCGGCGACCCGGTGCTTGCCGGTCAGCAGGTCGGGCACTGAGTTGAGGTTCACGGTCAAGACCGCGTCGCCGGTGATCAGCACCCGGTCCTTGCTGCGAAAGAACGCCACGTGGCCCGGCGTGTGGCCGGGCGTGGGCACCACCTGCCAGTCCGGCAGGCCGGGCGCGCCAGCCACCGGGTCGAACGCCCGGGCGGTGCCCTCCAGGCTGTTCCGCGACGCACTCGCCGCCACCGCCCGCCGCGGCCTGAGCGCCAGCAGCGGGGCGATGAGCCAGCGGTCCAGCGGATTGGCGTACTGCGGCAGATAGCGGCCCGACGCCAGCGCCAGCTCGCGAGGATGCACATAGACCGGCAGGTCCCACAGCCGGGCCAGCTCCAGCGCCGAGCCGGCATGGTCGGGGTGGATGTGCGTCAGCAAGATCGCTTCGGGACGGGTGGCCGCCCCGAACAGCGACTCCGCCGCCGCCCTGATCAGCCGTCGGCGGCCTGGCCAAGCGGCATCGATCAGCACCCAGCCCGGGCCCGACCGCACCAGATACACGTTGGTCCCGGTCAGCCCCCGGCCCGTCTCCACCAGGTACACGCCCGGGGCGATCTCCTCGGGCCTGCCCAGCCGACGGCCAGGGACAGCCGCACGGCCAGCGGCGCCATCGGTGACCGCTTCCCTTGGCTGCCCAGCCATACCAGCCCCTTGTCCGGCTCTAATGGTCTAGCCGGAGTAAGCGGGACACCAGAGGCGAAAGGCCCAGGACCACTAACGGGCGAGGCTCGGCTCCCGTCCGGACGGCCTGCCTGGAAGCAGGGTTATCGGGCGGCGTCCTCGCCGATGGGGGTGAGCTCGAATACCGGTGGCGGTCCGCCTCGGCGATGAAGTCTTCCGCCGTCGAGTCCTTGTCCGCCTGGAAGTAGGGCCGGGCGGCAGGGGCGATGCGGATGTAACGCTGGAGGACGGGGCCAGACTGCGCGGGCGGCAGCTCCCGGATCGTGTAGTCCCGGATGTCGCGCCCGCGGCGCAGGGCGACCCGCCCGGCCGCGCGCGCATTGAGTACCCACGAGACGGCGCCGTAGGGGGCGACTAGCCATCGCTGCCCGCCCTGCTGGACGAGGATCACTGGGTTGGTGCGTGGCCGGCCGATCTTGCGGCCGCGTGTGGTCAGCAGATGGGCCGGCCCGATACCGGCCCGGGTGAGGATGCTGAAGATCGCGCTGCCGACCCGGTCGGCGCCGGTCATGCGGAACTCGCGCACCGGCCGGGCGCGGCCGTGCCCGCCGGGGGAGTCAATCCCGCAGCATCAGTGCGGTCCTGGGGCTGGCGCTGGCTGCTGTCCCCGGCATGGTTGGGTCTGGTGTCGGACACGGTTGCTCCTTCGGCGTTCGAGCTCATCGGGGCCACCTGCACTGCCAACCTGCGCGCCGCCGCCGTCATGCGAGAACCCAGCCCGTTGGCGATATCAATGTCCTGTGCGCATATGGCCGCCATGCGGGGTGTGGCCGGTAAGCCAGCGTGCAAGTGACACGATCTGGACCACCAGCGCGATGCACGAGCCTGCGATGGCGACCACGAGCAGCACGCGTACGGCCATTGACCAGCCGGATGACAGGGCGAAGGGAAACACCTGCCAGACGCGGATCGCCGTGACCAGCCCGATCCCCGTCGTTGCCAGGTCGCCGAGCGACTTCACCCACGGTGGATCATAGGCCAAGTACACGAGGTTGGCTGTTATCCCTGCCGCCAGCGAGAGGTTGACCAGCCACAACACCTGGGCTGTAGTGCTGGTGAGGAATGGCATCGCCTGCCATCCGGGCCAGCCATTGAGGACGAACAAGAGCGCCGCGCTGAACGCAATAGCGACGCCGTAGCCAGCCCGGCGTCCACCCGCGGGAGGACGGCGGGCCCGATCCGTAGCTCCCATCGTGGCCTCCCCGCCGGCTCCGCAACCTGCTACGACGGTAGGCCTGGTGCCGGGTCCCGGGGCAGGGACCGACGTCACCATCCCTCCGCGAATGGTCCCCCCGATCAGAATGGTCCCCCCGATCCTCTGTGTCCGAGGCGGCGCCTGACCGCTCGCCCATGTCACCGCTGCGGGCGCCGATCCCAGGCTGAGTGTCTGACTCGCGGTCCCGGCCGGGCTGTGACTGACCGCGGCGAACGACAGTGATGGGACCTTGGGCCCTGTGTTGCGGGGTGCCGAAGTGGAACTGTGAGGGGGTGATGACGTGCCGCCGGAGGGGCCGCTGCCGTTGGGGCAGGGATGAGCCCGGTCGGCCGCGAGGCGCGGGCCCGATGTGATGAGGCGCACTGTCGCAGCTGTCGTTCTTGGGCTAAGCGCCTGTGGATATCCGCTTACCCAGCTTGCCGTCCGCCGCTGGGGCGTTCGGGGAGGGGCCATGGCGGAGTCGGTCTGTGCTGGGCTCGCCATCCGCGATGCTTCGATGATGGCCAGTGGCCTCCCGGGCAGGCTTCGCCCGATTCCGGCGGCACTGCTGCGCCTGGAACTGGCACTCGGCGTGGTGGCCGTGCTGGCCGGATTGCCCCTGATGCTGAGCGTGCGGCGGGCCGGCCAGGCGCCACCAGCACGGGCAGACTCCGTGAACAATGTGTGGCGCGCGGCCGTTGCCACGTTGTTCGCGGTCCACACCATCAGGTTCGGGATCTACCTACGCCCAGATCAGGGCCGGAGGCAGGCGCAGCCTGAGGTCAGCTTGGCGCTGGCCAGCCTCGTCCCGCCAGGTCGGCGGCATCAGGCCGTGTCCGGCTACACGCAGCGGTAGCCCGATGCCCATGGAGACGATCCGTACCCCGGGCGGGCAGATGCCGGCGTATGTGGCCGTTCCTGCGGCTGCGGGACCGTGGCCCGGCGTGGTGGTCGTCCACGATTGGGGCGGGATGAGCCAGGACCTGCGGAACCAGGCAGACTGGCTGGCGGGCGAGGGATACCTGACCGCGGCGCCCGACCTGTACTACTGGGGCAGCCGCCTGCGCTGCCTGTGGACCATCATGCGCGAGATCGCGGCCAGCCAAGGACGCACATTCGACGACATCGACAGCGTACGGGGCTGGCTGTCACACCATGGCCAGTGCACCGGCAAGATCGGCGTGATCGGGTTTTGCATGGGCGGAGCCTACGCGGTGGCCTTGGCTCCCGGCCACGGCTACGCGGCCGCCAGCGTCAACTACGGCGGCTGCCCCAAAGACGCCGAGCAGGCCTTGGCCGGTGCCTGCCCGATGGTCGGCAGCTACGGGGGCAGGGACCGCTCGCCGATGGGCCGCAGCGCCGCCCCCCGGCTGGAGAAAGCGCTCACCGCGCTTGGCGTGGACCATGACGTCAAGGTGTATCCGGGCGCGGGGCACGGGTTCATCAACGATCCCGATCCGGCGGACGCGACGCCGCTGCTGATCTTCCTGGCCAAGATCTCCGGGACTCGCTACCACGAGCCATCCGCCCGGGACGCACGACGCCGAATCGCTGCCTTCTTCAGCGAGCACTTGAAGGATTGACCCGCTGCCAAGGGCGTGTCGCCCGCGGGCCACGGCGTTGCTGCCTACCTCGGCAGGTCGCACGCCGGACCCGAATTAGGATCACGCTCAGTGACCGGTGTTAGCTACTTTGGAGGTCGCGCTGGGTGAAACGCCAGCCGCCGAGCAGGGCGGCGGCGCAGCCGATCGCCAGGTAGGTCCCGGCGATCCGCCAGTCCGGGTTCACCGCCGGAGCGAGCGCCGGGTGGGAGAGCAGTGAGGTGTCCATCAGCCAGTGGTTGACCTTGATGGCCGACCCGAGCATGTCGAGCAGGAAGGCCCAGGCGAGGATCCCCCAGCACACGATGGAGGTCAGCCGCGGCACAAATCCCAGAGCGAGGACCCCGATGCCCAGCAGCAGCGCCGCCGGAGCGGCGCTGTTCAGGCCTGCCAGCACCAGTTCGTGGAAGCTCAGCCCGGCGTGCTGGCTGGCCGCGGCGGCCCAGAAGGCCACCCCGCCGAGGATGCCGGCGGTCACAAGGACAGCCAGGATCAGCCCGGCCCGGCCGGACAGCCAGCGCATACGGCTAACGCTCCGGACGACGAGGTTGTCCACGTACCCCTCGGCCTCGTCCTCGCGCACCCTGCCCATGGCGCTGGCCACATACGCCATGATCAGCGTCATCAGGATGAGGAAGATGATGCCGGCGAAAACCCGGGTCCCGGCCAGCTCCAGTTGCCGGTGCGCCACGTGGGTCAGCTGGCCGGTGAATTTCCGCAGGGTGCTGGAGGAGGCGAAATCCTGGCCCGTCGACTTCGCCAGCGAGCCGTAGAGCAGGGCGGCCACCACCGTTGCGGTCAGCCAGCCGGCAATGGCGGCCCAGGACAGGCGCAGCGCGAACGAAAGCGGCGAGCCCAGCAGGGCCATGTGGGGCTTGGCGCTGGCCTTGTCGGCCAGCAGGCTGGTGCCCAGGTCGCGGTCGGCCAGAAGCACCGTCGCCACCGCGCACACCACGATCAGGCCGGCGATCGGGAGCAGCCAGAACGGCTGCGCGCCGGTCAGCGGGTGCAATTGCTCCACCCAGCCCAGCGGGCTCAGGTAAACCAGCCAGTGGGCGCTGGAGGTGGCGTCGCCGAGAGCACGCAGCATGAACGCTGCCCCGAAAACCGCGGCGGACAGGCCCGCGGCCCGGGCACGGGTGGACATCACCTCACTGGCGACCGCGCCGACGGCGGCGAACATGGCCGCGCCCGCCGCCACCGCCACGGCGAACAGCAGGCTCTGGCCGACGCTGATCCCGACATTGGGCCTGCCACCGACCAGGGCGGTGAGCAGCGCGGTTAGCACATACATTGCCAGCACGCCGGCGCCCAGCCCGGCCAGTGCGTTGGCGGCCGCCCGGCGCGGGGTGGTCTGCCCGGCGAGGAACAGCTCCCACCGTCCGGCCGCTTCCTCGCCGCGGAGAGCCTTGGTGGCAGCCATCAGTCCCCAGATGGATGCGACCAGAGCCGTCACCCCGATCGCGCGCCAGTCGGTGAAGCCGCCCCGGGTGGTGATCTGATGGGTGTCGCCGAGCAGTGCCTTCAGCCCCGCGTTGCCGGCCATCGTGCCCAGCAGCTGGTCCCGCTTGGCGGCGGTGGGCGCGATCGAATCGAAGGCGAATGCGTTGTCGTAGACATACAGCCCGAACACGAGCCCCCACAGGGCGCCAGACCTGACCGCGCGGCGGCCGGTGAACCGGGCGATGGTCAGCTGCGGCAGCCGGTAGCGGGTCTGCCCAGCCGCCGGGCCAGCCGGAGCCACGGCGCTAGCCACCCCGGGCTCCATCGTTCACGTGCTCCTGCTCGCCATAGATGGACAAGAACAGCTCCTCCAGCGACGGCTCACGGCTGAGCAGCGTCTTGGGGTGGTCCGCTGCGAGCACCGACAGCAGAGCGTCGATCGGCCCGCGGACCTGGCATGTCAGGTGGTGGCCGGTGACCTCCACCGCGCTCACCCCGGGGACCCTGTCCACGGCCGCCGGGGGCGAGTTGGCGAACGAAGCCTCCACCGTCACCGCCGACAGGTGGCGCATCTGGGCTAGCGTGCCGATCTCCACCAGCCTGCCCGCCCGCAGGATCGCGATCCGGTCGCACAGCGCCTCCGCCTCCGAGAGCACATGCGAGGACAAGAACACCGTCTGCGCATTCTCTTTGGCCTCCAGTACGCTCTCCCGGAACGCCTGCTCCATCAGCGGGTCGAGGCCGGCTGTGGGCTCATCGAGGATGAGCAGATCGGCGCGGCTCGCTAGCGCCGCGATCAGGTTGATCTTCTGCCGGTTGCCCTTCGAGTACGTCCGCACCTTCCGGGAGGTGTCGAAGTCGAACCGCTTCACCAGCAGGTCACGGTAGGCGACGTCGGTCTCGCCGTGCATCCTGGCGAGCAGGTGCAGCGTCTCGGCGCCGGTCAGCGACGGCCACAGAGTCGCTTCGCCCGGCACGTACGCGACCCGGGCATGCACCGCCACCTTGTTGTCTTGCAAGTCCATGCCGAATACCTCGGCCCGGCCGCTGGTCGGCTTGATCAGCCCGAGCAGCAGCCGGATCGTGGTGGTCTTGCCCGCGCCGTTCGGCCCGAGATAGCCAAGAACCTCACCCGCGTTCACCTCCAGGTTCAGGCCTTCAAGACCAATAACTGGGCCGTAATGCTTGGCCAGCTTCTCGGTCCGCAACGCGACGTGCGCGGTCTGCCTGGTGGTACTCAATACGGCCCCGCCTTCACCTTCGTGCCGTCCTCATAGGCGGCCCGTCTGCCTCCCCCGACGCTAACCGCAGGTCAGGCCCGTAGACAGAACTCAAGGTCCCAGCTCAGCGGGGCAGAGGTCCCTGAAACTCTCTCGCTGAATGTGACCGGAGACCGTCGTGGAACCGTTCGGCCGGGTTGCGCCGCTCCTGCGCCTGGCCGGCAGCGCCAGCTGCGTGACCGGCCACCGGACACCAGCGTCAGCCGCATGGCTTCGACGACTGCGGCGCGGCCTGTCGGTCGAGACGGGTGAGGTGTACCTGAGATCACCGGAGCCTGGACGACTCATGAATTCGCACTTGCGCGATCGTCATACCCGGCGAGCTTCTTGACGTTGGCGTCCGGGCGGCGTGGATCGTCGCCGAGCGGGGCCAGTGCCCGCAAGACCGTCAGCGCGGCTGGCTGGGGGATGGCCCGCAGTTGCCTGACCGCACGCTCTCGCGGGTTCTCAGCCCGCCGAGATCCGGCCCCGTAAGCATCGCTCCTTCGTGGGCAGCCGGGCAGTCTGGTTAGTAGGGAGGACGACTTGGGCGAACGAGCTGACCTACTACCGGTGCCGGTTCCCCGCCGAGTACGCGCTCGCCAGCAAGATCGCTCACCCGCGGAATGTTTGTGCGCAAAGATGAGGTTCTTTCGGAACTCGACGCCTGGCTTGCCGGGCAGTTCGCACCGGACCGGATCGAGGCGGTCATCGAGGAGATGACGGCTGCCCAGGACAGCACCGGTCACCAGCAGATGATCACCGAGGCGCACCAGGCCATCCGGGAGCGGAGACAATCCGCGCACAAGCGCACCTGGCAGGCGATCCCCATGGGGTTATGGTTCGTGTCCGAGGGGCGATACAACTCATAACCCCATGCACCCTCGTTGGTGAGTTCACAGTCCGGCAGGCAGCATGACTGGTCTGTCAGCCGTCTGGGTTCTCGGATCGGGCGGCCGCGCGCAGGCGGTTAGGCCTTAGGCGGGCACGGCCTGCCGCCTGTGGCGCTGCTCGGCCCGGCGCAGGCCCTCAGCGAAGTAGGAGGTGTCGAACCAGGTCGGGAACCCCCGGGCCAGCCGGCTCGGCCCGATCAGGCGGGCGTGGCCGTTGGCGATCAGGTCACGGAACGGGATGAGGCCGACTAGCCAGCGCTGCATCTGCCCGGTGTCGGCTTCGATCGCCAGGTCGACGTCGTGGCCGGGGTCATCGGTGCACACGGTGACCGCGCCGCGCTGGATGTCCAGCCATCCCTCAGCGGCGCCCGCTCCGGTCAGTGACAGATGCAAGACGGTGCGCTGCCGGGGGAGCTTGGCCGCTATTGCGTGCTGGTGCAGGCGCCACATGAGCGACCGGCCGTCGCAGTCCTCTTCCGCGGGATCGCCGAAGGTCCACTCGGCGGCCCAGCGCCCGATGGCCCAGATGACCGGGGTCACCGATTCCCCCGCCGGTGTCAGCGTGTAACGTCCGGGCCGGCCACGGGCCCCCGGCTCACGGCGGACCAGCCCGCGCCGCTCGAGCAGCCGGAGCCGCTGCGCGAGCATGGTCCGGCTGATCCGGGGAATCCCCCGGTGAATCTCGTTGAAGCCACTGGCGCCCACCATGAGTTCGCGGATGACCAGCGGCGTCCACCGGTCACCCAGCACCTCGACGCCAGCCGCAATCGGGCAGTAGTCCGCGTACCTCGTCATATGCCCATGATGCCGGGCCGGGTCGGCCCGGGGTAGTCCAGATTCTGTACCCCTGTCCGGCCTGTCTGCGCAGCATGTGCGGGTACCGCCTGCCGCTTCATGCCGTTTTGCTGGGTCGCTGCCCGGCCCGCGGCGGTACGAGACCGTCACTCGTCCGGGACATCACCGCCGCGCAAAGCTCTTTGCCAGAGCGACCCCGTGCTGGGGCCCGAGAACGAGGAGCTGATATGACCATGGCAACGGCGCGTGCGGACCTGTCGGTCATCAAGGCGCGCCAGCAGAGAACCTGGGCCAGCGGCGACCCTGCCGTCCTCGCCTCACGCATCGTGCTGGCCAGCGAGCTGCTGCCCGACGCGGCCGACCTGAAGGCAGGCTGGACGTGCTGGATGTCGCGTGCGGCAACGGCAACGCCACCCTGGCGGCAGCCCGCTCCGGCACCCACGCCGGGAGACCCGGGGTGTGACGGGGCGCCGCGGCAATGAGCCAGCCAGCGATGCTGACCATCACACAAGTCGCGGGCTTTGCCGGCGCTGGGCTGGCCGGAGCAGCCTACGTACCGCAGATTACCCACCTCATCAGGGCTCGCTGCTCGGCCGGCGTCAGCCGACTGGCATTTGAGATATGGCTCCTGGCGTCCCTACTGGTCGCAGCACGGGCCATCGCCATTCACGCCGGCGTCTTCATCGTGCTAAGCGGGATCCAGGTCGCGGCCACGACACTCATCATGTTCTATGCGGCTCGGTACAAGGACGCGCGCTGTCCCATCCATCCCCCTCGCCAGCCCAGGGCCAAGATGACGACTAAAGCAGCTGGCGCGACTACCGCTGCGCATGAGGAGCTGGCTGCCGCCGCGTCCGGTGGAACCGCCGGGGCAGGGGCGGCGATCGTCATCGTCTGCCGCGAGCCTGGCGTGCGGGAGATCCTCCACCGGGAGCTGTCCAAACGATATGGCGCGGATTATCAGATCGTGGTCTGTGACCGGTCCGCGGGGCTGGCGCCCTGTATGCGGGACCTGCTGTCCGCTGGCCTGCCGGTTGCGCTGGTCATTGGCGAGGTCGGTGCGCAGGACCCGGATAGCGTCGAGGTGCTTGCCGCGGTCCGTGCCATCGACCCGACGGCTCCTCGAGTTGCCGTGGTTCGCTGGGGTGACTGGGAGTCGATGCGGTCCGTCTTCGACGCGGTCACCCTGGGCAAGATCGACCACTGGGTGACCCGGCCCTCGCGGAGCCCGGCCGAGGAATTCCATCGCTCGATTACCGAGTTCTTGATGGAGTGGGGTAGCCAGCGCGGCGGCGGCGGCTTCGAGGCGGCACAAGTAGTCGGCGAGCGATGGTCCGCGCGGTCCCAGGAGCTGCGTGATCTTTTCTTCCGCAACCGGGTCCCGGCCGGGTTTTATGATGCGGCCTCCGGGCATGGCCGGCAGATTCTCCGCGAACTCGGGCTGGAATCGCCGGAACTCCCGGTTGTCGTGCTCCGGTTCGGGACTGACCGGCCAGCGCTGGTAAATCCCTCCAACCTCGAGATCGCCGACGCGATCGGCGTGATGCGGCCGATCGCCGCCGGGGAGATCTTCGATGTCGCGGTAGTCGGTGCAGGCCCGGCCGGGCTCGCTGCCGCGGTCTACGCATCCTCTGAGGGCCTGCGGACCGTGGTTGTCGAGCACGAGGCCATCGCCGGCCAGGCGGGGACCAGCTCAATGATCCGCAACTACCCCGGCTTCTCACAAGGCATCACCGGCGCCCAGCTGGCCCAGGAGACCTGGCAGCAGGCCTGGACCTTCGGCACCACATTCGTGTACATGCGCAGGGCCGAGAGTCTGTCGAGAATCGACGGCCATTACCGGCTGCGGCTATCCGATGGCCGCGTTCTCATCACGCGCACCGTGATCATCGCCACCGGCGCCGCCTACCGGCGGCTCGGCATCCCGCACCTGGAGCACTTGCAGGGCCGGGGGGTCTTCTACGGCGCCGCAGTCAGCGAGGCACCAGCCATGCGCGGGCGGAACGTCTTTGTCGCTGGAGCCGGCAATTCCGCTGGGCAGACCGCACTGCATCTGGCCAAGTGGGCCAGCCGGGTAACGGTCCTGGTACGCGCGCCATCGCTGGCGGGCAGCATGTCCGACTACCTCATCCGTCAGATCGGCGCTACCCCGAACGTCGACGTCTGCTACCGCGTGCAGGTCGTCGACGGCACCGGTACCGGCGGTCTTGAATCGCTGGTCCTGGAGGACACGCCCTCCGGTACGCGGCGCAGCGTCCCGGCTGATGCCCTGTTTGTCCTTATTGGCTCACAGCCGCGGACGCAGTGGCTCGGCGAAGCCGTCGCACGCGACCAGCTGGGATTCATCCGTACCGGCCCGGACCTGCCGCCCGACACCGGGAGCGGCTGGCCCCCCGGCCGCCAGCCGCTGCCGATGGAGACCAGCCTGCCCGGGGTGTTCGCCGCCGGCGACGTGCGCCGGGGGTCGGTCAAACGGGTCGCCTCCGCCGTGGGGGAAGGCGCGGCCACAATCCCCCTGGTGCACCGCCACCTGCACAGCACGGCCGCCGTACCAGCCCGCCGCAGGGCCGTACCACCTCCGCTAGGCAGCGCGCCAGCGGCCGGGATTCAGGCAGCGGCCCGGTGACGCGCCACCGTCGCAGAAGTCTTGCGGCCACCCCGTCCGGGCCGCAGCACCGCTGGACAGTCCAGTACCTGCTGATGCTGGACTGAAGGAAGGAGTCAGGATGGCACACGCCAATGAGGACCTGCTGCGGGACGGATATGCGGCCTTCGAGCAGGGTGATATCAACACGTTGACGAGCAAGTTCTTCGCCGAGGATATTCGGTGGCATTATCCCGGCAGGAGCCCGCTCGGCGGTGACTATCACGGCGCCGATCAGGTGGCGAGATGGCTCCTGCTCACCTACGAAGCCTGCTGGGGGTCCATCAGCGTGGAGGTACACGACGTGATCGCCAACAACCAGCACGCGGTCGCGCTGATCACGGTTCGCGCCGAGCGCCAGGGCAGGAGCCTTCAAGACGACACCGTGCAGGTCTTCCACCTCACGGACGGAAAGGTCGCCGAGGTATGGACCTATCCAAGCGACCAGTACGCCTCGGATGAGTTCTGGTCCTAGCGAGATCACCCGGCGCGTCCTGCTGCACCGCGGCCGCAGCCGCTACGGCAGGTCATCGAGATCGAATTCGGGCGGTCCTGATGAGCCGAGGCTGTCGTCGCCGGGGCCAACGACGAAGCCGAGGCTGTCGTCGCCGGGGCCAACGACGAGCGGTACCGGACGGATGGGCGCGTCCCGGAAGGCGTGCAGCACCTGGGCTGGGCCGAGCGCAGGGTGACCGGTGCCGCCCCAGATGGCCAGCTTCCTGTATCGGGTTCCTGACCCGTGACCCGGTTGCCGCGCGATGGCGGCCTCGGCGCATTGCTGAGTGAGCTGCACATGATCAGCCCGCGGGTTTTCGTGGCGAGTGCGGACCAGCCGTCCTCACTCGCCACAACGCGCTGGCTGCGAACTGGCGCCCAGGTCACGTCAGCCGTCCGGTAGCAGCGGCATTCCATGAGCGACGAGGGGGCTGGGTCGCCGATCGCGCAGTCGTTTCGGGCCCGTCGGCGCCCAGGTTCACGGCAGCGAGACAGCGCGGCCCGGCTGGCTCATCACGCCGGGCGCGCAGTACCAGCTCATGCTCTCCCCTTATCGGCAGCTCCTGCTGCCGGGCTGGAACCGGGTCCGGTGTGAGGCCATTTCAAGACCTCCGCGGACCTGAGTGCCGAGTCATGCCTGGCTTGATGAGGGTGGGGTGCGGCTGGTCAGGTCGAGGGCGATGTCGATGAGCAGGTCTTCCTGGCCGCCGACGAGCTTGCGTCGGCCGGCCTGCAGAAGCAGCGTGCGCACGTCGGCACCGTACCGGTCGGCGGCTGCCTCCGCGTGGCGCAGGAAGCTGGAGTACACCCCGGCGAAGCCGAGGGTCAGCGTTTCCCGGTCCACTCGGACCGGCCGGTCTTGCAGCGGCCGGACCAGGTCGTCGGCGGCGTCCTGCAGGGCGAACAGGTCACAGCCGTGCTCCCACCCGTCCAGGGTGGCGGCCGCGGCGAATGCTTCCAGCGGGCAGTTCCCTGCGCCGGCGCCGTGGCCGGCGAGCGAGGCATCTATCCGGACAGCGCCTTCCTCGGCCGCGGCCAGAGAGTTGGCCACGGCGAGGGAGAGGTTGTCGTGGGCGTGGATGCCGATCTCGGTGACCGGATCGAGCGTGTCCCGGTAGGCGCGGACTCGGTCGCGCACGCCGCGCGGGGTCAGGTGGCCGCCGGAGTCGGTGATGTAGACGCACTGGGCGCCGTAGGACTCCATGAGCGCGGCCTGGGCGGCGAGGGCGGCCGGCTCGGCCATGTGGCTCATCATGAGGAACCCGGCGACGTCCATGCCGAGTTCGCGGGCGGTGGCGATGTGCTGGGCAGCGATGTCCGCTTCGGTGCAATGGGTGGCAACCCGGACTGAACGCACACCGAGGGCGTACGCGCCTTTCAGGTCGCCGATCGTTCCGATGCCTGGCAGCAGCAGGGTGGTGAGCCGGGCCTTGGTGATGACGGCGGCCACGGCCGCGATCCAGTCGTCGTCGGTGTTGCTGCCGGCGCCATAGGTCACGCTCGTGCCGGCTAGTCCGTCGCCGTGCGCCACCTCGATGGCGTCGACCCCGGCCGCGTCGAGCGCCGCAGCGATGGCCGCGGCAAGCTCGGGCGCGAGCCGGTGGCGGGTGGCATGCATGCCATCACGTAGCGTTACATCCTGGATGTAGAGCCTCATCACGTGGCGAGCCTCTCTCCGGCCCGGACGGCGGCCGAGGTCATGATGTCGAGGTTGCCGGCGTATGCCGGCAGGTAGTGGCCGGCCCCCTCGACCTCGAGCAGGACGGTGACCCGGTGTGTCACGCCCTCGGCGAGTGTGGCCACGTCGCTGTCGATCCCGGTGATCTGGACCGGTTGCTTGAGCCGGTAGCCGGGCACGTAGCCCGCCACGTCGGCCACCATCCGGGTGACCGCCTCGGCGATGGCGGAGCGGACAGCCGCGCCGGGGGCGGCGACTAGGCAGTACACGGTGTCGCGCATGATGAGCGGTGGCTCAGCTGGGTTGAGGACGATGACCGCCTTGCCGCGCCGCGCGCCGCCGACGGTCTCGATCGCCCGGGCGGTGGTCTCGGTGAACTCGTCGATGTTGGCCCGGGTCCCGGGCCCTGCCGACCGGGAGGCGATCGACGCGACGATCTCCGCGTACGCGACCGGGGCGACCGACGCCACCGCGGCCACGATCGGGATCGTGGCCTGGCCGCCGCAGGTCACCATGTTGACCTCGCGCGCATCCCGGTGCGTGTTGATGTTGACGGCGGGAATGAGGAACGGCCCGAGCGCCGCCGGGGTCAGGTCGACGACACGGACATCATGCGGCGCCAGGACCTTGGCGTTGGCCACGTGCGCCGGTGCCGAGGTCGCGTCGAACACCACCCCGATCTCGTCGAAGCCGGGCAGGGCCAGGAGTCCCTCGACGCCGTCGGGGGTGGTCGCGACGCCGAGGCGGGCCGCGCGGGCCAGCCCGTCCGAGGCGGGGTCGATGCCGGCCATCGCGCGCATCCGAAGCGGGCCGCCGCGGCGCATCAGCTTGATCATGAGGTCCGTGCCGATGTTGCCGGAGCCGATGACCGCCGCGCCAGTGGCCGCCCGGCCGCTCATCGCGGGCCTCCGGCGAACACGGCCGTCACCTGGCCGAGTCCGCCGATTTCGGCTGTGAAGCGGTCACCCGCGGTCACAGGGACCATGGGGCCGAGCGCGCCGGACAGCACGGTCTCGCCGGCGCGGAGCGGCTGGCCGTGCGACTGGGCGGTGGCGGCGAGCCAGGCGACTGCGGCAGCGGGGTGGCCGAGGCACGCCGCGCCGGATCCGGCGGACGCCTGCTCGCCGCCACGCCACAGCCGCATCGGGCAAGCGGCTAGGTCCAGCGTGGCGGGGGTGTGGCGCTCGGGTCCTAGCGTGAACAGCCCGGAGGAGGCGTTGTCGGCGACGGTATCGACGATGGAGATGTCCCAGCCGGCGACGCGGCTGTCCACGATCTCCAGCGCAGCGGCGACCGAGCCGGTCGCAGCGAGGACGTCTTCCGGGTCAATGTCTGGCGCGTCCAGATCACTGGCGAGCACGAAGGCGACCTCCGCCTCTATCCTCGGCTGGAGCAGCCGGCCGGTGTCGATCGGCTGACCTTGCGGACACTGCATCGAGGCCAGCAGGGTGCCGAAGTCGGGCTGATCGACGCCGAGCTGGGCCTGCACCGCCGGGCTGGTGAGGCCGATCTTGCGGCCGACCACGTGATCCCCGGCCGCGACCTGAGCGGCCACCCAGGCGGACTGCACGGCGTAGGCGGTGCCGACGTCGCCCGCGGGCAGCAGTGTGCGCACGGGCGCGCAGGGGTGGCCGCTGGCACGGGCGGCGTCGAGCCGTTCCAATGCCGCGCCAGCGGACCAGTCCAGGGAGCGTACTGCAGGTGTCATCAGTCCACCTCAAAGGTCGTGCCGATACCCATGCCGGTGATCCATTCCGGAACTGGCTGATAGCTCGTCCACACCAGCGGCCGGCCGACCGCGGCGAAGCCGGCGAGCCAGGTGCGGATCTCGTGGCCGCCGCTGCCGGCCCGTTCCTCCAGCCCCTCGTCGCCGAGATCGGTCACCGGGTCGAGGTCGGCGGTGACCAGCTGCTTGAGGAACCACGAGTCCCACGCGGCGTTGACCGGGGCGTCCGGGTTGCCGCCCAGGGCGCGGATCCGCGGCTCGCGGGTGGCGGAGAAGGCCCGCACGTCGCGCCGGCCATGGATCACCGCAGCGCGGCGCTCGGCCGGGACGGACGCGTCGCGCGGGTCGTTGGACGGCAGCCAGTGTGACAGTCCGCCGCTGGCCAGGATCAGCACCCGCCCGGCATCGGCGGCCTTGATCGCGGTACCCAGCGAATGGCCCAGCGCTACGCAGCGTTGCATCGACGGCAGTGGAGGGCCAGCGGTGTTGACTACCAGCGGGACCATCGGCAGCTCGGCCTCGCCGCGGACCATGTCGTAGCTCTGCACGATGCCATGGTCGACGGTGAGCGCGTAGGACAGCGCGATGTCGAACCCGTCGCGGGCCAGCCTGTCATGGATCGACCAGCCGAGGGCGGACGCCACCGGCAGCGGGCCGGAGCGGGTGCTGAAGTCCCCGAACGCCTCGGCCTCCCCGACGCCGAGTACGAACGGCGGCATCACGTCATAGAAGTTCGCGTGGAAGTGGTCGGGTCCGATGACCACGAGCGCGTCCAGACCCAGCCCGGCGACTGCCGCGGAGACCCGGGCGGCGTCCGCGAGGAACCGGCCGCCCGGCGCGGTAGCGTCCGGTGGTGGCAGCATCGTGGCGAACGGTGAGTGCGAGATGCCGACCATGCCGAGGATCTCGCTCATGATGCCGCTTCCCCGACCGTGCCGCCCAGCAGGAAGTCGCGGTGAACCCCCAGGTATTCGTCGCGTTTCTCCCACTGCGGCCAGTGGCCGGCGTCCGCGATGGTGTACAGGCGGCCGTCGGGCAGCCACTCCAGCAGCATCGCTGCCTCGTCCAGCCCGCCGGTCGGGTCGTGGTCGGTCCACAGCAGCAGCGTCGGCGCGTCGATCTTGCCGACCCAGCCCGGATCCCACGCGAAGTCCTTGCGGACCGCGGGCTCCTGCAGCACGAGCGTGTTGCCGATCGCACGCAGGAACCCCGGCCGGCTGTAGACGGCCCGGCGGAGGGTAACCAGCTCGTCGGTGACCATCTCGGTGTGGTGAAACAGGAACTCGACCCGGCGGCGCACGGTCGCGTCGCTCGGGTCGCGGACCGCGGCCAGCGTGCTCTCCCGCAGCCGCGCCATGACCTCGGGCTTGTTGGCGATGTTGCCCGGGGTGTTGAGCACGAGACGGCCGACGCGGCCGGGCTGGTGGGCGCCAGCCCACGCGGCGACCCAGCCTCCCAGCGACTCGCCGGACAGGTGCGCGGTGCCGATGTCGAGCGCGTCCATCAGCCCGATCAGGTGATCGCAGAGCACGTCGATGGTGTAAGGCCGGTCCGGCAGGTCGGACCAGCCGTGGCCCACCATGTCGTAGGCGGTCACCCGGAAATCGGCAGCCAGGCCGGCGATGTCGCGGGCGTAGGCCTCCAGGTGGCCGCCGGTGCCGTGCAGGAGCATCAGGTCCGGGCCCGATCCTGCGCGCAGCACGCGGGTGCGCACACCGCCCACGTCGACGTGACGCAGCTCGTGGTCGGTGTCGGCTAGCTCGCCCCAGATGCTGATGTGCTCGGGCAGGTCACTCATGACTGGTCCTCCGGGAATCGGGCGCGCGCCTCGGCGACGGTGCACAGGCCCGCGCTCTGCCGGCGGGCGATGCCGAGCGCCTGCAGCAGGCGGGAGTTCTCGATGGTGAGGAACTCGGCCGGTTCGCCGGCCGAGTCGTTGTAGTGCCGGTGCCAGGTCCACGGCGGCGTGTAGATGAAGTCGCCGGACGCC
>DATIXO010000063.1:0-2541 GCA_035518495.1 Streptosporangiaceae bacterium | reverse complement strand
GTGATGGTGGGCACCATGCCGCCCTGCTCGATCTTATGGATCGCGGCGGCCGAGACGTCGGACCGCTCGCCCAGCTGCTGCAGGGACAGACCCATCCGCTTGCGGTGGCTGAACACCTTCAGGCCGATGGAGCCGACGATGCGTTCCACCTCTCCGGCGCCGCCGGTGTCGGTGCGGGCGCTCGCCTGTGCGTCCAGGCAGGGCGGACCCGACGTTCTCTGCACTCGGTTCATCGCGCCCCAGAGGTGTTCACAGGCGGCCGTCCCTTGACGATCAGGGTTTTGTCCCGCCAGTATAGTGTACGACTTATAACGGATACTAAACGTCGCGTCCCGTTTTCCATGAGAAGAGATTACTGATGGCGCAGCAGATCGTGGTGATCGGTGGCGGCGCCGCGGGCATCGGCGCGGCCGGGGCCGCCAAGGGCACCGACCCATCGGCGGACGTCCGGGTCTACACCGAGTTCGAGGATGTCGGCTACAGCCCGTGCGGCATTCCGTACGTACACGGCCGGGAGATACCAGATTTCGAGCGTCTGTTCCTGGCGACCAGGGAGACGTACGACAAAGCGGGCATCGACATCCACTATGAGACACGGGTCACCGGGTTCGACCCAGGTAAGAAAACTGTGTCGGTGGCGGGCGAGGGCCAGGTCGGGTACGACAAGCTGATCGTGGCCACCGGCTTCGACTACGCGGACCCCGGGGTGCCCGGCACCGACCTGGGCAACCTGTACTACGTCAAGAACATCCGCCGGGCCATCGAGTGGGACAAGGTCCTGGACGGGGTGAAGTCGGCGGTGGTGGTCGAGGCCTCACCGCTGGGCCTGGAGATGGTCACCGCGCTGTGCCACCGCGGCATCGAGACGCATCTGGTGGACCCCGGCGCCTGGGCGCTGTCCGTCGCCACCGACCCGGACATCATCGCCCCGGTGCAGGACTCCTGGCGGGAAAAGGGCGCCACGCTGCACTTCAACACCACGCTGACCGGCTTCGCCGGCCAGGGCATGGTGCGCGCGGTGCAGACCTCCGACGGGGACATCGGCTGCGACCTGGCCGTCGTCTGCACCAAGAAGGAGGCCAACACCGCCCTGGCCTCGGTCGCCGGGATACGGACCGGCTCGGCCAGCGGCGTCATCGTGGACGAGCGGATGCACACCTCGGCCGCGGACGTCTGGGCGGCGGGCGACTGCGTCGAGATCCCGCACAGCGTGACCCAGATCCCCATCCAGGGCCTGTCCGGCAGCCACGCCTACTCCCAGGGCAAGGTCGCGGGCACCAACGCGGCGGGCGGCGACCGCCGGTACCAGCCGGTCAGCGTGCCGTGGGGGATGATGGCCGGGGACTGGATGATCGGCGGCGTCTCGTTCAGCGAGACGCTGGCCACGGCGCTCGGCATCCCGCACGTGGTGGGCGTGGCCGAGGGGATCTCCCGGGCCCGCTACTACCCGGGAGTGGAGAAGGTCCGGGTCAAGCTGCTGGCCGAGCCGGGCACGCTGCGGCTCATCGGCGCGCAGATGGTGGGCCGCGAGGGCATCAAGGAGCGCGCCGACTTCCTGGCCATGGCGGTGCGGACCGGGATCACCATCAACGAGCTCGCCACCATGGAAAACGTCTACTCGCCGCCGATCGGCGCGCTGAACGAGCCGATCGCGCTGGCGGCGCAGAACCTGCTGGCCGGACTGGGGACCTGAGGTGCCTAGGGTGTCGTTTGCCCGGTGGCTGCGCGCCACGTCCGAGCACTACCTGATGGTCGCGGCGCAGCAGAAGATCGCGGCCAAGTACGGCGTGACGCCGCCGAAGCGGCCGCGTGGCGCCGAGGTGTTCTGGCTGCGGGTCTACGTCCCGGCCTACCAGGCGGTGCCCTGGCCGGTGCGTTCGGCCATTATGCGCCTGATGCCGGGCAGTCACCGCATGACCTGGACCACGACCCAGCACCAGCACGGTCCGGGAGGTTAGGCCGGGCCGCATCCGTTGTCGGCACACACAACCATCAGGAGGCTTCATGCCGATCACCATTGGCTCGCCGCGCGGCGAGGCCGGCGTCGATTCCCTGTACAACACCGAGGAGAAGCTCTTCGAGGACATCCGGGCCAACCCGGGCGAGAAGGCCTTCGTGTTCATCCACTCCGTCCCGTTCGAGGGTTCGGTGTCGCTGGTGAACCTGCTCACCTCCACCCGGCTGGTGCGCAAGGGCTTCGACGTGTCTATCATCCTGTACGGCCCCGGCGTGCTGCTGGCGTCCAGGCACCGCGGCTACCCGACCGTCGGCACCGAGGGCTTCCCCGGCAACCTGGCCGGGAACCGGCAGATCGAGACGCTGCTCAAGGAGGGCGCCACGATCTACGCCTGCCGGTTCGCCATGGGCGCGCTGTACGGCTTCCGCGAGGAAGACCTCATCGACGGCGTCAAGGCCTTCAACCCGCTGGACGTCCTCGACTCGGCGCTGACCGCGTGGCGGGCCGGCGCGTTCCAGCTCAACACGTGGACGGTCTGACCGCGTCCTTGGCTGGCCGGGGTCGGACGCGTTGACCGACCCCGG
>DATIXO010000062.1:0-2230 GCA_035518495.1 Streptosporangiaceae bacterium | reverse complement strand
CCGGGGTACCCACCGGGCGGGCTCCAGCGTCAGTCTGAAAAACAGGCACGCAGCGCCAAGGAAGGACGACGTCAGCGGGCGGCGCACCCTCAAGTTTCATCCATCCGCGGGCGTCACGACAGTGACATGAAATCTGAAAAGATGTGAGAATCCAGGGTGTCTGACAACTCCGGCGCGGCTGCTCCTCATACGGCCGGAAGGTGACGTCGGCCCCTGCCGGGGCCGACAAGGACAACCTGCTCGTCGCCGAGTCTGCCAATCTGACCGGCACACTGATCGGGTATGCCGGGCGTCCATGTCGGGCAGATTCTGCATAGCCGGACCCGCTAGTTTTGTTCGTCAGTCCTGGGATCTGGCGTACGAAATCAACCCCGGCCCTCCCGGATACGCCGATGCGTGCTCGACGCCGCGATACTGGCTCGCTGTGCGGCTCGCTAGAGGTCGTTGGGGCGGTCCCGCAGCCGCTAACATACCTATCGCGACCAGATGCCATAGTTCCCAGCTGCTGAACTCCACCTCGCATTCGCCAGAAGATAGCCAACGCAACAGAAGATGCCGTTCTGCACGGTCAACTCCGCATGCGGTCCGCGCCCCATTACCGCACCAATCAGGCGGTTATCTGAAGTCGTGCCTGTCTACGCAGCATCTGACCAGGGCGTCTGCGGCGTAGACATGTCGCCGCACAGCGTTCATGCAGTAGCCACTTGGTTCTAAAAACAGCAGCAACAAGGAGGATCGAACCAGGTCTGCGGCGAAGACAGTGTTCAGGTAATGCGTCCACCACGCAGGGAAAAGCACACAAAACACCCGTGGCGGTTACAGCGAAGACACCCGAAAATGGGCTTGAGATACGGCGGATACTTGCTTTGCAGGTACCGCCGTGCCGGTCACGGATTGCTGTGCGCGGTGATGTTCTGGTCTTGCTGTTCGATCAGCCCTGCGAGGCGGTAGAAGGCCAGGCCGTCCACGATCTGCCATGCTTCGGCCAGGCGGCCGTCCGCGACCCGGTAGATGAACACGGCACTGGCCGACAGCCGGCGGCCCCGGGCGGGCTGTCCGAGCAGGGGTGCCCCGGTGTGGGTGCCCGTCATCTGCAGCCGGACCGCGGCGCGGTCGCCGACGCCGGAGATGTCCTCGATGTCGAGCCGGAAGTCGGGCATGGCTGAGGTGATCATGGACACGAAATCGGAGGCACCTGCTGGGCCCTGGCTGTCGCCGAACAGCTCGGCCAGGTCGTGCCGGGCGAAGGAGGGATCGAGTAGCTCAGCAGCGCGGTCGCCGATGGAGCGGTCATTGATCGCGGCCACGGCTGCGCGGACGGCTGCGACGGCATCGCTGGTCATGGCGACAGTGTGCCCGATAGCCGGCCGCTGCCGGCCCGGGGCTGCCCTTCGGCGGCTGCGCCGGGCGGTTCGTGATCACCATCTGGGTCATGGCTGGGCAGGACCGCGCCGTGTCCATCGCGTGTGCTGCCTGGCGTGCCGCGTCGTGGCGTCCTGTGCGCCGCCGCGCCGCCTGCGGCGCAGGTGGTCAGGGCGGCCTGGTGCCCGGCCCGCAGCCGGAACGGGGCCATTGTGCTGGTCTGGACGCCGCGGTCTGACGCATAGTGGCCTGGGGCTGCTATGGCACATGCCAGGGCCGGGCTGGCCGGCCGGGATCCCCAGGAGGTGTAGATGAGCAGAACCGGGCTGACGCCGTCCAGCCTGGCCGGCGTTGACCCATGGCGCCTTGATGGCCGGGTCGCCCTGGTAACCGGCGCCTCAGCGGGTCTGGGCGCGCGGTTCGCGCGCGTGCTGCACCAGGCGGGCGCGCAGGTGCTGGCCACCGCCCGCAGGACAGACCTTCTCGACGAACTAGCCCGCGAGTGCGGCGAGCGGATGCAGGTGATGCCCGGCGACATCACCAGCGCCTCCCACCGGCAGGCGCTGGCCGGGCGGCTGGCCTCGGCCGGCCGCCTCGACGTGCTCGTCAACAACGCCGGGATCTGCGACGACGGCCCGCTCGAGGAGCAATCGCTGGAAGAACTCCGCCAGGTCATCGAAGTCAACCTGATCAGCGTGCTGGACATCTGCCGGCTGACCGCCCCGCTGCTGCTCGCCGCCCCCGCCGCCAGCGTGATCAACGTCGCCTCCATGTACGGCATCGTCGCCTCCCGCGGCCCGATGGCCGCCTACAACGCCACCAAAGGCGCCCTGGTCAACCTCACCCGGCAGCTGGCCGCCCAGTGGGG
>DATIXO010000061.1:0-8392 GCA_035518495.1 Streptosporangiaceae bacterium | reverse complement strand
CAGCGGTGGTGGCCGGCGCAGCGTGACTGTCACCGGGCCATCGAGGTACGCGGCGATCCGCCCGCAGACGTAGCCGCCGTTGCCGCTGCCCGGGGGGCCACAGAAGCGGGACGGGATGACCAGGGAATCTGTCATGCCGGTCTCTTCACCGCCGCCGCGCCCCGGTTTCGTTACATGTGACATGCCTTGACGCTAGAGGCGGCAGGCCTGGGGCGGCAATCGGGTGAACTACCGGCGATTCCGCTGTTGCCCCCGGCCGCGCCGCCCGCCCGCGGCGGGTACGTCGGGCGAACTACCGAGGGGCTCCACGGCCGGGCCGCTGCTCTGCCAGAAACCGCCCGGCGTGCCCGCGCGCGATAATGAGGCCATGGCAAGCCAGCTGATCCGCTGCGGGCACTGCGGCCAGATGAACCGGGTGCCGGCCGCGGCGGCTGGGACGCCCCGCTGCGGCACGTGCCACCAGGCGCTGCCGTGGATCGCCGACGCCGACGACAGCACCTTCGCCGACGTAGCAGAAGCCGCCAGGATTCCGGTCATCGTCGATTTGTGGGCGCCCTGGTGCGGGCCCTGCCGGATGGTCAGTCCCGCGCTGGAGCAGCTGGCCCGGGACCTGGCAGGCCGGGTCAAGCTGGTCAAGGTGAACGTCGACGTCTCGCCGCAGGTGTCCCAGCGGTTCGGGGCGCAAGCCATCCCGACCCTGCTGATGCTGCGCGACGGGCGGGTTGCCGCCCGGCAGACCGGCGCCGCCCCCATGGCAGCCCTGCGGGCCTGGGTCGAGAAGGCGCTCGCCACGGCCGCTCCCTGAGCGTTGCTCCGGCCACCCGTATGACGCCCCCCGGCCGGCATTTGACGCAACCAGTTGGTTGCCATAATGTAGCAACCAAACAGTTGCTACTTCCTGGAGGCTGGCATGGGTTTCCCTGACCGCATCGAACGGACCGTCGAGATCGCTCACCCGCCCGCCAGAGTGTGGGCGGCGCTGACCACGGCCGAAGGGCTTTCCGGCTGGTTCGGCAAGGACGCGGCTATCGACCTGCGCCCGGGCGGGCTGGCTCGGATGAGCTTTACCGGCGGGTTCACCGCCCAGATGCGGGTGGAGCGGGTGGAAGAGCCGGTGGTGTTCGGGTTCACCTGGCACATTTACGGGCTGCCCGCCGACGATCCGCGCCGGACCTATGTCGAGTTCACCCTCGAGCCAGCCGGGGCAGGCACGAAGCTGACCGTCGTCGAGTCCGGATTCGCCCAGCTGCCCGGGGACGCGCACCGCACGGCCTACGACGGCAACACCGAGGGCTGGGCCAAGGAACTGGGCGAGCTGGCCGCCTACCTCGATGCCGCCTGAGGCCGAGACGATCGCCGAGCAGGTCTTCGCCGCGCTGGCCGACCCGACCCGGCGTGCCATCCTGGCCGCGCTGGCCGCAGGAGGCCCGGCCACCGCCACCGACCTGGCGGCTTGTCTGCCAATCACCCGGCAGGCGATCGCCAAGCACCTGGCCCTGCTCGCCGAGGCCGGCCTGGTCAGGGCCGAGCCCGGCGAGCGGCGCCGGGTCCGCTACCGGCTGCACTCGGCCCCCATGCAGGTGGCGCAGCAGTTCCTGGCCGCGCTGGCCCGCGACTGGGACAGCCCACTCGGCGCACTGCAGCACCACCTCGACCAGGACACCCCCGGGCCCGCCACCACCCCTGGCCACGGAACCGGAGGGCGCCATGGCTGATCACGGATTCACCACCTCCTTCGCGACCGCTAGGACAGCCACGATGGCGGCCGCGCTGGCGGCGGTACTCGGGCTGGCCACCGCGTCCTGGGGCATCGCGGTCTGGCAGATGCACGGGATGGACATGGGGGTGGCGACCAGGCTCGGCTCGTTCGCGTCCTTCATCGCCGTGTGGATGGTGATGATGGCGGCGATGATGCTGCCGGGCGCGGCCCCGGCGGTGCTGAGACGCGCTCAGGCCGGCGGCGGGGTGCGCGCCGTGCCACCGTTCATCGGGTCCTACCTGGCCGTCTGGGCACTGGTGGGCGCTGGGGTGTACGCGTTGTACCGGCCGCACGGGTCTGTTGCCGCCGGCGTGGTTACGATCGCGGCCGGTGTGTATGAGTTCACGCCGCTCAAGCGGCACTTCCGGCAGCGCTGCCGCGACAGCGCCCGCTCTGGATTCGGGTTCGGGCTCTGCTGCGCCGGCTCGAGCATCGGACTGATGCTGATGCTGGTGGCGCTGGGAGTCATGAGCGTCATCTGGATGTCGGTGATCGCCGTGCTGGTCCTGGCCCAGAAGCTCCTGCCCGCCAAAGCCGCCGTCGATGTGCCGCTGGCGCTGGCGATCGTCGGGCTGGGTATCTGGATCGTCCTCGCGCCGTTGTCGGTTCCCGGGCTGGTGCCGGCGATGTGAGGCGTCACCGGCGCCGCGGACGGCCAGGCAGTTCTCATACAACAAGGAGACAGGCAATGACCAGTCACAAGACCGGAACACGTGAAGAGTGGCTTGCCGCCAGGCTGGAGCTGCTCGATGCCGAGAAGGAGCTGACCCGGCGCAGCGACGAAGTGGCGCGGCGGCGGCAGGAGCTGCCCTGGGTCCGGATCGGCAAGGAGTACCGTTTCGAGACCGACCAGGGCCCGGCGTCCTTGGCCAATCTGTTCCAGGGCCGCTCGCAGCTGCTCATCTATCACTTCATGTTCGGCCCCGGCTTCACCGCGGGCTGTCCCGCCTGCTCGGCGATCGCCGACGGCTTCAACGGCTTCGCGGCTCACCTGGCCAACCACGACGTGATGCTCTGGGCGGTGTCGCGCGCTCCGATCGAGAAGCTGCAGGGCTACCGGCAGCGGATGGGCTGGAGCTTCCCCTGGGCCTCCTCGTCCGGGAGCGACTTCAACGCCGACTTCGACGTCGTCCTCACCGAGGAGCAGGAACGGGCGGGCGCCTTCGAGTACAACTTCCGCGAAACGCCCGTGTGGTCGCCGCCGGAGGACATGCGCGGGCCGTTCGACGCGTGGGCCGCAACAACGGGCACCGACTGGGCGACCTACACGCGCGAGCGCCCGGGCATGAGCGCG
Organism: Streptosporangiaceae bacterium; assembly: GCA_035518495.1. Classification (GTDB taxonomy): domain Bacteria; phylum Actinomycetota; class Actinomycetes; order Streptosporangiales; family Streptosporangiaceae; genus UBA9676. Next base: position 5,339 of record DATIXO010000061.1, on the reverse strand, counting down.
TTCGCGCTCGAGGACGGGGCCGTCTACCACACGTACTCGGCCTATGCGCGCGGCCTGGACGGCCTCTGGGGCATGTACCAGTGGCTCGACCGGGCGCCGCGAGGGCGGAACGAGGGACGCGGCCCCGGCGACCCGCTCAACTTTTTCCGCCGCCACGACGAGTACGACGGCGAGTGAGGTCATGGCGAACCCGGCTCAATTTCGGAGCAGGGTGTCCAGCGAGCGGCCGATGTCTGCCTGCATCTGATCGAGTTCGGTGCGGAAGACGGGGTTGACCTGTGCGGCGCCGGTGAACCACAGGCCGAATGCGACCTCGCGGGCAGCGATGAAGTCATCGAGGTGGGCGAGGCCGCCATGCGGCAGCGGCCGATGCTGGGTGTAGCCGTCGATCAGCGCCGACCGGAAGTCCTGGTAGTCGTCCCGGTACCGTAGTTCCCACAGCGAGACGGCGATGTCGTAGAGCCAGTAACCGAATCCGCAGTCGTCGAAATCGATGACCCTGACCTCGTCACGCCAGAACAGCGCGTTGTCGAGGTGCAGATCGGCGTGGATGAGGCCGAAATTGCCGGCGTCCTCGCCCATGTGTGTCATGACGCGCCTCATGTCGGAGGCCACCTGGGCAAACTTGCGCCGCAGGTCATCGGGAAGCAGGTCCCACACATCTGCCGCGCTGATTCCCCCGTAGACCATCGTGTCGCCAAAGAACGTCTCCCAGTCCCACCGGATCCGCACGAAGCCGCGCGGGATACGCCACTGGCCAGCGTGATTGTGCAGCCGCGCCATGACGCCCCCGAGACGGCGCAGGTGCACCGGCCGGGGCGCGGCGCTGTGGACACGGCCGTCCATCCAGCGCAGCACCGAGCACACCCGCGGCTCCGGCACCTCCGGGCCGGTAGTCACCGTGGTCAGCTTTCCATCGATCGTGCGGAAGGGCACAGGGACCATCAGGTCAGTCCCGGCCCGCAGCGCCGTCAGCCAGTCCAGTTCCGAACCGATCGCGGCTGCTGAGTCGACGTTCCGCCCATGACGTGCCGGGCGGTGCACGCGGAGCAGGAACCGATCACGGCCATCGGGGGCTGTCGCATCGACCCGGAACGTGGTGTTCTCCTCATCGGCAATAAACCGCAGCTCCGGATCTGCCAGGGGATAGGCGTCGAGTGCCCGCACGGCCACCCGCCGCATGCGGGCGATCCGCTGGCGGCTGGAGAGCATGGCGCAACCGTCCCATCCCGCACGGCCTGGCAACGGCCCGCCCCGTCGCCCGTTGCTTGCCCTGCGCTAAGTCCCGTGGTCCCACGGATGTGGCTACATGACTCTTCCCGAATGATCGGGTCACCGGCAACAGGGAGGAAACGATGACCACAACCGAGACCGTGTTTGATGGTGCCAAGGCCGGAGCCTTCGGCGGCCACATCATGTCGATCCTTAAGGGCAGCCTGCTGAGCTCGATGGTGGACATCGGCCACCGCACCGGCCTGTTCGCAGCGGCTGCCGAGGGCTGGGCGACCAGCGAGCAGCTGGCTGCCCGGGCCGGGCTGAGTGAGCGCTACGTGCGCGAATGGCTGGGCGCGGTGACCACGGGAGGCATCGTCGAATACGACGAAGCCAGGCAGACCTTCTTCCTGCCGCCCGAGCATGCTGCCCTGCTCACCACCCCGGCGGGGGTAGCACCGCTGGCGGTGGCGAACACGGTGCTGGCCAAGCACGTTCACCAGATCGTGCAGGCCTTCCGGGAGGGTGGCGGTGTGCCCTACGCGGCGTTCACCCCCGAATTCACCGACGCCATGGACGCGATGGGCCGCGGCGTCTTTGACATGATGCTGCTCGACAGCTACATCCCCCTCGCACCCGGCACCGGGCAACCCCCTCGACGCGGTCTACGTCACCTGCGCCGCAGGGTGACGCCTCGGGCAGGTCGGGGTCAGCTGCCGGACACGATGGTGGCGCTCAGCGCGGTGAGCTGGCCCCGGCTACGCAGCTGCAGCTTGGCGAGCAGCGAAGAGACATGGGTTTCCACGGTGCGGACCGACAGGAACAGCCTGGCTGCGATGTCGGCGTTGGACAGTCCCTCGCCGAGCAGCCGGAATACCTCCGCCTCCCGGGCGGTGACACCCCGGCGGGCCAGCTCCGCTGGGACGGCCGCCGCCCGGCGGCGGCGGGGCACCGGTCCGCCGGCGTCACGGAGCAGGCTCCGGACCCGGTCGGTGTACGCGGCCGCCCCGGCAGTCTCGTAGATATCGAGGGCCTCGCGGAGCCAGGGAATCCGTCTGTCACCCCCGATCACCTGGGAGCCGATGACCCGCATGAGGGCAACGGCAAACGGCATCGGCCCCCGGGCGGCGGCGATGGCGGTATCCATCCCCGCTCCGTCGCCCGCGAGGAGAGCCCGGCCGGCCTCCACGATGACCGGCCGGGGGTGCCATCGAGCCAAGTCGGGAATGGCCTCAGCCCGGCGGAGAGCGGACCGCGCGTCGTCCGTCCGGCCAAGCGCAGCGAGAGCCCACACCAAAAGCACGGCGCGTCCGTCGGGGCGACTCCGGGCATGCTCTCCAGCAGCTCGCCGGCCGTCTCATAGTGAGCCACTGCCTCTCCGTAGCGGCCGTGCCGCATGGCGATGTCGGCGCGCATCGTCGCCGCCATCAGCTGCAGGTCGGGTGCTGGTGCGATGGTCTCGGCCTCGGCGAAGAGTTCCGCCCGGTTCTGGCTGATGTCAGGTGTGCTGGTCAGGCCGTTGCGGATCTGAGGATCGCAGCCGCTTCTGGAAGATGATCGAGCGGCGCGTGTACCCCATGTGCTGTTCGTAGAAGCCCACCGCGACGGGGCTGTGGGCATAGGTGCCCAGCCGCACGATCTCGGCACCCTTGCCGCATCCCCACGACTCGGCTCGCTCCAGCAGCGCCGTACCAGCACCCCGCCGCCACTGGCCCCCGTCCACGATCAGCACCTCCACCATGAGCCGGGTCCAGCCGTGCTCGCGCGCGAGCTCCACCTCAGCGTCCTGGTCAGGCCGTTGCACCCGGGCAGACAGCCAGCCGACGACGCGCCCGTCCATCTCAGCCACGAGCTGCAGGACGTCACCGCCGCCGCGCGGGATCGCGTTCTCGAAGCGGCTGGCCAGGCCCTCGGCGCTGGGCATCTGGAAGTGCACGGGATCAAGGCCGGCGTAGTAGGCCGCCGCGCTCAGCCACACACGCGCTATCCCGCTTCCGTCGCCAGGGCGGGCGTCCCGGACGCTAACGGTCATTGGCGCCTGACAATACCGTCACAGAACACGGACCGGCCGCTCCGGTGCGGCACGGCAGGTCCCACATGCAGGCACACGGACAGCTCCGGCCACGCCGACGTCTACATGCACGGCCCCTGTGCGGGCAGGTAGACGTTGGCGCGGCCGGAGCCGCGTCGTGCTCGGCGGCCGCCAGCGGATGCGGAACGTGCCCGGATCCGGGTGGCGGACTCGCTAGATGCCGGAGCAGTCCCCTCCTGGCTGCTCCGGCATCTGCTGGTTCATGTGCCGCGTGACCTCCCAGTGGCCCCGCACGTCATGCCATCACCTCGGCGAGCACCTGCTGGGCGGTGAGCTCGTGCCCGTGGCAGCTGCGCGCGTGCTCGCCGATGGCGGCGACAAGCTGGCCGAACTGGTCGTCGCTAGCGACCCGGAACTCAACCCCGCAGGGGCAGCGGCCAACGTGCCCGGCTAGTGCACGCCCGGTGAAAGCGAGGTCAAGTACGACGCACGGCTCGTCCCCCTCCACCCAGGCGTCGTGACCGGCCGACACCACGTGCGCGTCACCCGGGCCGAAGTCGTATTCGCGGCCGTCGTCCATGCGGGCGTGGAGCCGGCCGGAGATGATGTAGCCGGTATGGGCCGCCTGGCGGGTTTCCGTGCCGACGACCGGCTTGACGTCGGTCGACCACTTCCAGCCGGGCTGGTACACCGGGCGGGCGATCGTGACGCCGGGCAGGTTGACCACATTGAGCGAGGCGTGCTCGAACGCGTGCCGCTCATCGGGCGTCTCGATGTTCTTGACCGCCACGATCAGTTGCGTTGCCTCGAGCATCCCGCGCTGCCTTCCCTTGGCCGGGCTTGCCAGGCCAGCATGCAAGCCGGCCGCCTGCCGTCACATCGGGAACAACACGTAGATGCCAGCCGGGACTACGTAGTGTCCCAGGGAGGAGACGCCCGCTAAGAGTCGCGGGCCGCGGCCTGTGACGCGGCCGCCGCCAGGCCGGTTCGGGAGCGGGCGCCGGTCTTGCGCAGCAGGCTCTCGACGTGCTTCTCCACGGTCCGTGGCGACAGATGCAGCCGCGCTGCGATCTGCTTGTTGGCTAGCCCGCCGGAGACGAGGCGCAGCACGTCCGCCTCCCTGGCGGTGATTCCGGCCGCGACCCAGGGATTGGGCTGGGCTTCCTTGAGCAGTTCGCGGCAGCGCTCGGCCAGGCGGGGCAGGTCCCGGCGGTCAAATCCGGCCTCGGCCAGCCAGCGAAGCGGGTCGCCCCATCCGTCGGCGAGAGCACCGGGGGCGGCGCAGAACCTCGCCAGCTCACCCCAGGCCTCGCCGTTCGTGAAACCAGCGTCGCAGCCCGCCGCCAGTTCGTTGGCCCGCTGCCGCTGCCCGGCTCGCCCGGCCAGGACCGCCTCGGCATACCCGAGAAGGCTCCTGTTGTGGCGGATGGCGCCGACGCCCAGGCGGCGGGCCTCCTCGATCGCCCGTGCCGCCCGGTGATCACCAAGTGAGGCCAGGAGCAGCGGCCAAAGCGCCCGCAGCCCCGCGGGTTCGGCATGCGGGAGGCGGGCCAGGATCGCCATCCCCCGGGCGTAGGGCTCCACCGCCGCCGCGGCTTCGCCACCGAGCAGAACCACTGCTCCCCGGCTGGCCCAGCAGATGCCCTCGACCATCTGGTCGTCCGGGGCGGCCGCGATGGCGCGGGCGGCGTAGCGCTCTGTCTGCCCGGCGTCAGCGCGCATGCTGGCGCTGCCTGTGAGTACCGTCAGCGCCTTGGCCCGGACCTGGTCCAGGCCGAGCCGCTCGGCGAGGCCGACGGCGGCCTGCGCGTGGGCTTCACATGTGCCCAGTTCCCAGCGGCAGGTGTAGGCCGCGGCGAGCTGGAGATCCAGAATCGCCACGGTACTCAGCGCACCCATCTGCTCGGCAGCGCGCCGCGCCTCGGACAACCGCTCCACTCCGGCATGATCAAGGAGGTCGATGGTGCCCAGCTCGTGCAGGGCGCGCAGCCGCCACAACGGCAGGCCGGCTGCCTCCGCGGTGACCAGCGCGCTCTCGAACGCCGCGCGGGCGGCGCTGAGATCACGCAGCCGGTGGCTCCGGCCGATGAGCTCC
>DATIXO010000060.1:0-2399 GCA_035518495.1 Streptosporangiaceae bacterium | reverse complement strand
AACATCGGGATCATGGCGCATATCGACGCGGGCAAGACGACCACCACCGAGCGGATCCTGTTCTACACCGGCATCAACTACAAGATCGGTGAGGTCCATGAGGGCGCCGCCACCATGGACTGGATGGAGCAGGAGCAGGAGCGCGGTATCACCATCACATCCGCCGCGACGACCACCAGCTGGCGCGATCACACCATCAACATCATCGACACGCCCGGCCACGTCGACTTCACCGTCGAGGTGGAGCGGTCGCTGCGGGTGCTGGACGGTGCGGTCGCCGTCTTCGACGGCGTGGCCGGCGTCGAGCCCCAGTCCGAGACGGTCTGGCGGCAGGCCGACCGGTACGGCGTGCCGCGGATCTGCTTCGTCAACAAGATGGACCGGGTCGGGGCGGAGTTCCACCGCTGCGTGGACATGATCAGCGACCGGCTCGGCGCCACCCCGCTCGTGATCCAGCTGCCGTGGGGGGTCGAGGCGGACTTCCGGGGCGTCATCGACCTGATCCGCATGCGCGCCCTGCTCTGGCAGACCGAGGGCAAGGGCGACAAGTACGACGTCGTGGCGATCCCCGACCATCACCTCGAGGCCGCCCGCGAGTGGCATGACCGGCTGATCGAGACCATCTCCGAGAACGACGAGGAGATGATGGAGCTGTACCTGGAGGGCGCCGAGCCCGACGTGGAGCAGCTCATCGCCGCGATCCGCCGGGCCACCATCGCCGGCGGCGTCACGCCGGTGCTGTGTGGGAGCGCGTTCAAGAACAAGGGCGTCCAGCCGATGCTGGACGCGATCGTGGACTTCCTGCCCAGCCCGGTGGACATCCCGGCGATCAAGGGCCACAAGGTCGGCGACGAGGCGGCGGTGATCGAGCGGCACGCCGATCCGGCCGAGCCGTTCGCCGCCCTCGCCTTCAAGATCATGTCGGACCAGCACCTGGGCAAGCTGACCTACATCCGGATCTACTCCGGCACGCTGGAGTCCGGCAAGCAGGTGCTCAACTCCACCAAGGGCCGCAAGGAGCGGATCGGCAAGATCTACCAGATGCACGCGAACAAGCGCGAGGAGCGCCCGTCCGCGGTGGCTGGCCAGATCGTGGCCGTGATGGGGCTCAAGGACACGAGCACCGGCGACACGCTCAGCGACCAGGGTCAGCAGGTGATCCTGGAGTCGATGACGTTCCCGGCGCCGGTCATCAACGTGGCGATCGAGCCGCGGACCAAGGCCGACCAGGACAAGCTGGGCACGGCCATCCAGCGGCTCGCCGAGGAGGACCCGACCTTCCAGGTCCGCACCGACGAGGAGACCGGCCAGACCATCATCGCCGGCATGGGCGAACTGCACCTGGAGGTGCTGGTCGAGCGGATGAAGCGCGAGTTCCGGGTGGAGGCCAACATCGGCCGCCCGCAGGTCGCCTACCGCGAGACCGTCACCCGCAAGGTCGACAAGGTCGACTACACGCACAAGAAGCAGACCGGCGGCGCGGGCCAGTACGGGCGCGTCGTCATCAACCTGGAGCCGACCGGCGGCGACGGCGGCGGGTACGAGTTCGAGAACAAGATCACCGGTGGGCGCATCCCCCGCGAGTACATCCCCTCGGTCGACGCCGGCTGCCAGGAGGCGGCGGAGTTCGGCGTGCTGGCCGGGTACCCGATGGTCGACCTGAAGGTCACCCTCACCGACGGTGCCTACCATGAGGTGGACTCCTCCGAGCTCGCCTTCAAGATCGCTGGCTCGATGGCGTTCAAGAAGGCGGCGGCCCGGGCCGACCCCGTGCTGCTCGAACCGGTGATGGCCGTCGAGGTCAGGACCCCCGATGACTACATGGGCGATGTCATCGGCGACCTGAACAGCCGCCGGGGCCAGATCCAGGCCATGGAGGAGCGCTCCGGGATCCGGGTCGTCAAGGCACTCGTGCCGTTGTCGGAGATGTTCGGCTACGTCGGGGACCTGCGCAGCCGGACCCAGGGGCGGGCGGACTACAGCATGCAGTTCGACTCGTATGCCGAAGTCCCGCCCAGCATTGCCAAGGAGATCATCGCGAAGGCCCGAGGCGAGTAGCAGCAGTCAGGACACAGGAGCAACAAGGCCTTCGGAAAGAGGCCTAGGCCCCCCAGCGGGGCAGATCGTAACGAGGAGAAACCAGTGGCCAAGGCCAAGTTCCAGCGGACCAAGCCGCACGTGAACATCGGCACCATCGGGCACATCGACCACGGCAAGACCACACTGACCGCGGCGATCACCAAGGTGCTGCACGACAAGTACCCGGACGTCAACCCCTTCACCCCCTTCGACGCGATCGACAACGCGAAGGAGGAGAAGGAGCGCGGGATCACCATCTCGATCTCGCACGTCGAGTACCAGACCGAGCACCGTCACTACGCGCACGTGGACTGCCCGGG
>DATIXO010000059.1:0-35688 GCA_035518495.1 Streptosporangiaceae bacterium | reverse complement strand
TGGGACGTGGGCCAGATGGACTCCTACGACGTCGGGCGCTTCCCGCCGCTGTGGCGGGAGTGGAACGGCAAGTACCGCGACGCCATGCGCGACTTCTGGCGCAGCCACCCGATCGGGATCGGCGAGTTCGCCACCCGGTTCTGCGGCTCGGCCGACCTCTACAGCGGCGCCGAGCGGCGGCGGCCGACCGCCTCGGTGAACCTGTTCACCGTGCACGACGGGTTCACGCTCGCCGACCTGGTCTCCTACAACGACAAGCACAACGAGGCCAACGGCGAGCACAACCGGGACGGGACCGACGACAACCGCTCCTGGAACTGCGGCGCGGAAGGCCCCACCACCGACCCGGCCATCCTGGCGCTGCGCGAGCGGCAGCGCCGGGCGATGCTCACCACGCAGCTGCTGTCGTTCGGCGTGCCGATGCTGCTCGGCGGCGACGAGCGCGGGCGCACCCAGCAGGGCAACAACAACGCCTACTGCCAGGACAACGAGCTCACCTGGTTCGACTGGTCGAACGGCGACGAGGACCTGCTGGCATATACCCGGCGCCTGATCGCGTTCCGCAGACAGCACCCGGTGTTCCGCCGCCGCCGCTTCCTTGCCGGTAAGGAGGCGTCCGAGCTTCTCTGGTTCACCTTTGCGGGCAAGCCGATGACCTCGGCCGACTGGGCCGACCCCGGCGCCCTCTCGCTGGCCGTTTACCTGGACGGTTCCGACGACCCCGACCGGGCGGAGGACGGCACCGCGCTGCTGGACGACGACTTCCTTGTCCTGTTCAACGCCTGGTGGGAGCCGCTGGAGTTCGTCATCCCGGCGACCCGCGACGGGCTGGCGTGGGTCGCGGAGATCGACAGCTACGATCCCGCCGCGCCCGCCGCGGCGCCGCACCGCAAGGCCGGTGACCCCGTCACCGTCGGCCCCCGCTCGGTCGCCGTGCTCCGCGGGCCGCGCCCTCAGGGCGTGGCTTAGGCCCGGCCAGCGTGCCGGGCGCCCGTGCGTCCCTGGCCCAGCCTCAGCGGGCCAGGCCCTCGATGACCGTGGCGCCGGGCAGCCGGCCGAGCAGGCCGCCGGGCAGGGTGAGCTTGGAGCGCCGCACGCCGCTGCCCACCACCACCTGCGGCACCGCGGCGACGCGGGCGTCGACCAGGACGGGCCAGCCGGCCGGCAGCCCGACCGGGGTGATCCCGCCGTACTCCATGCCGGTCGCGGCCACCGCCTCATCGACCGGCGCGAACGACGCTTTGCGCACGTCGAGCTCGCGCCGGGCCACCCCGTTCACGTCCGCCCGGGTCGTGGCCAGCACCACGCACGCCGCGTAACGGGCCTGGCCCTCACGCCTGCCGGTGATGACGACACAGTTGGCCGAGACGTCGGGGCTGACCCCGTACCGCTCGCAGAACGCGGCCGTGTCAGCCAGCGCCGGATCGATCTCGGCCACCCCCACAGCGTCCGCCGGCACCGCCCCGTCCAGCGCCGCCAGCGCCGCGGCCACCGGCGGGGCCAGCAGGTCGGCGCGGGCCAGCGCCGGGGTGATGGCCAGGCTGCCCATCCTCGCGTCCACGCGTCTCATCCTGCCACCTGCGGGCCGCGCATCGGGGGCCTGGCAAGGGGGTGGCAGCGGACTGCCCGGTTCGGCGCCACCTGTTCGGGAACCCTCTAGGTGAGTTGTCCCGCTGTGCTCCTGTACCCGGGTCCCCGGGCAGCGTGACGAGTAACCGGCCAACGACGAATGCGCCCGCCCCGAGCCCAGGAGATGTCCTTGCCATCTGAGTCCTTACTGGCGATCCTGCGGGAGGGCAGCCAGGACCCGGCTGTGACCTGCCCCGACGACGGCACCGTGGTGTCGCACGGCGAGCTGGCCACCTCGGTGCACCGGCTCGCGGGCCAGCTCGCCGGGCTCGGTGTCCGGCGCGGCCAGCGGGTGGCGATCGTGCTGCCCAACGGCCCCGAGATCGTGGAACTGCTGCTGGCGGTCGCGGCGCTTGGCGCGACGGCGGCGCCCATGAACCCCGGCTACACCCAGGCGGAGTACGCGTTCTACCTCGCCGATCTCGACCCGGGCCTGCTGCTGGTCCAGGCCGGCCGCGGCGCCGACGTGCGGGCGGCGGCCGGTGAGCGGGTGGTCGCGGACGTGTCGGCCCGGCCGCAGGGCCCGCCCGCGCTGTCGGTTGCCGGGACCCCGGTCACGAAGGAGGCGCCGTTCGAGCCCGGGTCGGACGGCGACGTGGCCCTGCTGCTGCACACCAGCGGCACCACCCGGCGGCCGAAGCAGGTGCCGCTGCTGCAGCGCAACCTGATGGCGTCGGTGCGGGCGATCGCCGCGCACTACCGGCTCGGCCCGGCCGACGTCTCCTACTGCGCGATGCCCCTGTTCCACGTGCACGGCCTCATCGCCTCGACCCTGGCCCAGCTGGCGGCGGGCGGGTCGGTGGTCACGCCGCGCCGCCTGTCCCCGCGCCGGTACTGGCAGCAGATCAGCGCCCACCGTGTCAGCTGGGTCTCCGCGAGCCCCACCATCCACACCGAGCTGATCGAGCATGGCACGGCGGCCGCCCCGGCCATCCGTTTTGTCCGCTCATGCAGTTCGGCGCTGGCGCCGGCGCTGCTGGGGCGGCTGGAGGCGGTGTATGGGGCGCCGGTGCTGGAGGCGTACGGCATGACCGAGGCGAGCCATCAGATGACCTCGAACCCGCTGCCGCCCGCGCCGCGGCGCCCGGGCTCGGTGGGGATCCCGGCCGGGGCGCAGGTGCGCATCGTCGACCGGGCCGGGCTGGACCTCCCGGACGGCCAGCCGGGCGAGGTGGCGGTCCGCGGCCCCGGGCTGACCCCCGGCTACCTGGGCGACCCCGAGGCGAACGCCGAGTCGTTCTCCGGCGGCTGGTTCCGCACCGGCGACCGCGGCGTGCTGGAGGACGGCTACCTCCGGATCGAGGGCCGGATCAAGGAGCTGATCATCCGCGGGGCCGAGAACATCTCGCCCGGCGAGGTCGAGGCGGCACTGACCGCGCACCCGGCGGTCGCCGACGCGGCGTGCTTCGGCATCGACGACGACAAGTACGGGCAGGTGGTGGCCGCCGCCGTGGTCCTGAAGGGGGAAGCCGACCCGGCGCAGCTGCGGGAGCGCTGCCGCGCGTCGCTGGCGGAGTTCAAGGTGCCGAAGGTCATCCACGTGGTGAGCGAGATCCCGCGCACCCCGACCGGGAAGATCCAGCGCAACCTGATCGCCTCCCGGCTGACCGGGCGCCGGCCGTGAGGGTCGCGGTCCTCGGCGCCGGCGCCATCGGCGGTTACGTCGGGGCCTGCCTCGCCCGGGCAGGGCTCGACGTCACCCTGATCGCCCGCGGCGCGCACCTGGCGGTCATGCGCGAGCGCGGGCTGCGCGTGCTGGGCCCGGACGGCGGGTTCCAGGTGACCCCGCGCGTCACCGGCGAGATCGCCGCCGTCTCCGGCGCCGACGTGGTCTTCCTGGGCCTCAAGGCCTACAGCCTGCCGCAGGTCGCGCCGGCGCTGGGCGGCGCCCTCCGGCCCGGCACCACGGTCATCGCGGCGCAGAACGGGATCCCGTGGTGGTACTTCCAGGGCGGGCCCGGCCCCTACCGCGACCTGGTGATCGAGAGCGTCGACCCCGGCGGCGCCGTCACCGCCGCCGTGCCCCCGGCCAGCGTGGTCGGCTGCGTCGTCTACCCAGCGACCGAGATCGCCGAGCCGGGGGTGATCCGCCACATCGAGGGGAACCGGTTCTCGCTCGGCGAGCCGGACGGCAGCAGGAGCGCCCGGTGCGGCGAGATCTCCCGGGCGCTGCAGGCCGCGGGCCTGCGGGCCCCGGTCGCCACCGATCTGCGGAGCCAGATCTGGCTGAAGGTGGTCGGGAACGCCGCGCTGAACCCGGTGACGGCCCTGCTCGGGGTGACCCTGGGCCAGCTCGGGCGGTCCCCGGCCGCGATGCGGCTGGTCCGGGCCGTGATGACCGAGTGCGCCGCCGTGGCGTCGGCGCTCGGGATCGAGCTGCCCATCACGGTGGACCGGCGGCTGGCGGCGGCGATCGAGGTGGGGGACCACCGCACGTCGATGCTGCAGGACCGGCTGGCGGGCAAGCCGCTGGAGACCGGCTGCCTGACCGGCGCGGTGATCGAGATCGCCGGCCGGGCCGGCGTCGGGGTGCCGCAGACCCGGGCGGTGCACGACCTGATCACGGCCGCCGAGGATCTCGGGCCTGCGGCTCCGTGCTCATGACCACTGCCTCACGGCCGGGGTTGAATGGTCCCCAGCCGATGACCATACCCAGGGGAGTGTCGATGACCTCGATCCGTGAGAACCACAAGGAGCTGATCGGCCTTGGCCGCCGCCTGCGGGATGCGATCCCCGGTGTGTACGCCGGCTACGCCCAGCTGCACGACGCCGCCATGGTCGATGGCGCGCTGACGGCCCGGACCAAGGAACTGATCGCCCTGGCCATCGCGGTGAGCAGGGAGTGCGACGGCTGCGTCGTCTCGCACGCCCGCGGCGCGGCACGGCGCGGGGCGACCGCGCAGGAGGTGGCCGAGGCGATGGGGGTGGCCATCCTCATGAACGGCGGCCCGGGCACGGTCTGGGGGCCGCGCGCCCTCGCCGCCTTCGAGGAGTTCGCCGGCGAGGTCAGCCAACCAGGGTCTTGACCGCCGCGGTCAGCTCGCTCAGGGCCTTTTTGGCGTCCGCGAAGTACATGCTGGTCTTGGGGTCCACGTACAGCTCGTTGTCGATGCCGGCGTAGCCGGACGCCATCGACCGCTTGATCACGATGATGCTCCTGGCCTGGTCCACGTCCAGGATCGGCATGCCGGAGATCGCGGTCCCCGGGCGCCGGGCGGCCGGGTTGGTGACGTCGTTCGCGCCGACCACCAGCGCCACGTCGGTCCGGGGGAACTCCGGGTTGATCTCGTCCATCTCCTTGAGCAGCGGGTAGGGCACGTTGGCCTCGGCCAGCAGCACGTTCATGTGGCCGGGCATCCGCCCCGCCACCGGGTGGATCGCGTAGCTGACCTCGATCCCGTGCTTCTCCAGCTCCGAGGCGAGCTCGGCCACCTGGTGCTGGGCCTGGGCGGCGGCCAGGCCGTAGCCGGGCACGATGATGACCTTCTGCGCGTAGGCGAGCTGGATGGCGGCGTCGTCGGCGGCGATCGACCGCACGTCCCCGCCCGGGCCCTGCACCGCCACGGCGCTGTCCCCGGTGCCGAACCCGCCGATCATGATGTTGCGCAGCGAGCGGTTCATCGCGTCGGCCATCAGCTTGGTCAGGATGCCACCGGACGCGCCGACCAGCGCGCCGGCGATGATCAGGGCCCAGTTGCCGATGACGAAGCCGGCCATGGCGACCGCGGTGCCGGTGAAGGCGTTCAGCAGCGAGATGACCACCGGCATGTCCGCCCCGCCGATCGGCAGCACCATCGTCACCCCGAACGCGAGCGCGGCCAGGATCACGATCAGCAGCACCGGGACGCTCGGGGTCACGATCATGTAGATGGCCCCGCCGATCCCGACCACGGCCGCGCCCGCGTTGACCAGCCGTGAGCCCGGGAACGTGATCGGCGACCCGCTGATGAGCCCCTGGAGCTTCCCGGCGGCGATGACCGACCCGGAGAAGGTCACCGCGCCGATGATCACGTCCAGCAGGGTGGGCACGGTGGTGGTCTCGGGCACGCCCCCGGCGGCGCCCGCCAGGTTGATGTAGTCGTGGATGGCCACCAGCGCGGCGGCGCCACCGCCGACCGCGTTGAAGACGCTGACCAGCTGGGGCATGGCGGTCATCTGCACGGTGCGGGCGGCGTAGAGCCCGGCCCCCCCGCCCAGCAGCGCGCCGGCGAGCATGACGATCCAGCCGGTCACGCTGATCGTGCCGGCGTGGATGATGATGGCGAACGTGGCCACGATGGCGGCGACCATGCCGCCGGTGGACAGCTGGTTCCCCCGCCGGGCGGTGGCGGGGGTGTTCATCAGGTGCAGGCCGAGCACGAAGCAGCTGGCCGCGGCCACGTACACCAGCTGGACGATCCAGTCGAAGGCGCTCATGACGGGGTCCCGCCGCTCGTCACCTGGCGTGCCTGCCCGTCCGCGCTGACCTGCCCGGCCTTCCCGTCCGGCCCGGCCGGGACCGGCGCAGGCCGGCGCCGGAACATCTTCAGCATCCGCCCGGTGACCACGTACCCGCCGACCACGTTCATGGCGGCGAAGGCGGCGGCGATGAAGGCCAGGATGTAGCCGAGCGCGTTGTTGGCCGAGGCGGCGATGAGCATCGCGCCCACCAGGATGATGCCGTGGATCGAGTTGGCGGCCGACATCAGCGGCGTGTGCAGGGTCGCGGGCACCTTGCTGATGACCTCGAAGCCCACCAGCAGGGCCAGCACGAAGATGGTGATGTCGGTGAGCAGGGCGCTGGTCACTGGGAGGCACCTCCGGGCTGGTCGGCGAGCAGGGCCGCGGTGGCGGGATGGACCACCTTCCCGTCGTGGGTGATGACGACCCCGGCCTGGATGTCGTCGGAGAGGTCGATGGCCAGGGCGCCGTCGGCGACCATGTGCAGCAGCAGCGTGGCGACGTTGCGGGCGTAGGCGGTCGAGGCGGCGGTCGGCATGCTGGCGGCCAGGTTGGCCGCGCCGATGATGGTCACCCCGTTCCCGGTCACGGTCGTCTCACCCGGCACCGACCCGGCGACGTTCCCGCCGAGCGGCCCGGAGCCCATGTCCACCACCAGCGACCCGGCCGCCATCGCCTTGATCGCGTCCTCGGTGAGCAGCAGCGGCGGCCGCCGCCCGGGCACCTGGGCGGTCGTGATGACCACGTCGTGGCGGGCGATGTGGCCGATCAGCTCGGCCTGCTGCGCCTGCCGCTCGTCGTCGGTGAGCGCGCGGGCGTAGCCGCCCTCACCGGCCGCCAGCCCCACCGAGGTCAGCTCGATGAAGGTGGCGCCGAGCGACTGCACCTCGGTCTTGCTCTGCGGGCGGACGTCATAGCCGGAGACCACCGCGCCGAGCCGGTGGGCCGTCCCGATCGCCTGCAGGCCCGCCACGCCGGTGCCGAGCACCAGCACCTTGGCCGGCCGCGCGGTACCGGCCGCGGTGATGAGCATGGGGAAGAACCGGTCGAACGTGCTGGCCGCCACCAGCGCCGCCTTGTAGCCGGCGATGTTCGCCTGGGAGCTGAGGGCGTCCATCGGCTGGGTCTTGGACAGGGTGCGGGGGATCCCGTCCATGCTGATCGCCGTCACCCCCCCGGCGGCGAGGCTGGCCGCGAGCGCGGGGTCGGCGAGCGGGTTGAGCATCCCGATCACCGCCTGCCCGGACCTGAGCGCGCCGAGCAGCGCATCGTCGGGCCTGGTGACCGTCAGGATGATGTCCGCGGCGGCGGCCAGCTCCTGCCTGGTCACGATCGTGGCGTCAGCCTCTGCGTAGGCGGCGTCATCGAACCAGGCGCTGTCTCCCGCGCCGGACTCCACCAGCACGTCCAGCCCGGCACCCCGCAGCCGGGCAATCATCTCGGGAACGAGGGCAACCCGGCGCTCACCGGGCGCGGTCTCCTTAACGACGGCGACTTTCATGCGCGACCTCATGTTTTCCAGGGCGTCACCTGGTTCGCAGCATCACGGTCAGGCAACGCGATGAGCAGGGCCGAACGTCCCGCCATTGGCACCACGTGCCGACATGATAGACACAGCTTCAGTATGCGCACGCCCAAACCGCCGCCGCCGTGGGGCGGGCGGGACGGATGGTGCCCTGGGTGAGCGACGACCGGGAGACGCCCCTGCCGGGCGGCAACGTCGGCGGGGCGGTGCGGGTCGGGGGCACGGTGCGCCGCAGCACCGGGCCGTGGACCCCGGCGGTGCACGCCCTGCTCGGCTACCTCACCCCGCGTGTCCCGCACATCCCGCGGGTCCTCGGGTTCGACGGGCAGGGCCGCGAGGTCCTGTCCTATCTGCCCGGGCAGGTGGTCGACACCGGCGCCGGCACCAGCAAGCTCAGCACCGGGCAGGTGGTCTCGGTGGCCCGGTGGACACGTGCCTTCCACGAGGCGGTGGCGGGCTTTGACCACCCGGGGCCGTGGCGGTTCTTCCCGGTGGACGGGCCCTCGCTGATCGGGCACAACGACATCGCGCCCTACAACGTGTGCTTCGACGGTGACAAGCTGGTGGGCGTCTTCGACTGGGACCTGGCCGGCCCGTCGACGCCGCTGCTGGAGCTCGCCTTCATCGCCTGGAACTGCGTGCCCCTGTGGGAGGACATCGGCGCCGAGGCGGCCGCCGTCCGGCTGGCCGTCATCGCCGCCAGCTACGGCGACGCCGACCCCGCCCAGATCCTGCACGCCGTGCCGCACCGGATCCAGGTCATGCTGGACGGCATCCCGGCCGCGGCCGCGGCCGGTGACGCCGGCATGGCCCGGCTCATGGCCGCCGGGGAACCCGCCCGCTCCGCCAGGTCACTGGCTGACCTGGCCGCCCGCATCCCCGCCATCGCCCGCCATCTGGGCTGAGCTGCGCCAGGTGACCGCGTGCCGCGCCGGGCGATAACGCGCCGCGCCGGAGCAGGGTGGTGATCTTGTCCCCGGCGGCGGTCACCGCGGCGGCGTGCAGCCTGCCCGGTGACCGGGTCAGGCGCTCGATCGGGCCGGAGACCGAGACGGCGGCGATGACCTTGCTGCCCTGGCCGCGCACGGGTGCGGACACCGACGCCACGCCCGCCTCCCGCTCGGCGACGCTGGCCGCCCAGCCGCGGCGCCGGACCTGGGCCAGGGAGGCGGCCGTGAACCGGGCCCCCCGCAGGCCCCGGTCCACCCGTTCCGGTTCCTCCCACGCGAGCAGGACCTGGGCGGCCGAGCCAGCGTTCATCGGCAGCGCGGACCCGACCGGGACGGTGTCGCGGAGCCCGGTCGCGCGCTCTGCCGCCGCGACACAGACCCGCGAGTCGCCCTGGCGCCGGTACAGCTGCGCGCTCTCCCCGGTCAGGTCCCGCAGCTGGGTCAGGACGGGCTGGGCGACGGCGAGGAGCCTGTCCTCCCCGGCGGCGGTGGCCAGCTCGGCGATCCGGGGGCCCAGCACGAAGCGTCCCGCCGGATCCCGGGTGACCAGGCGGTGCCGCTCCAGGGCGACGGCGATCCGGTGCGCGGTCGGCCGGGCGAGGCCGGTGGCGGCCACCAGCTGGGCCAGCGAGGCGGGCCCGGATTCGAGGGTGGCAAGTACCGCAACCGTCTTGTCCAGGACCCCGACTCCGCTAGAGTTGTCCATGGTCCGATATTGCCGTCTCGGTATGCGAGACGCAAGATAGCTGGCCGCCGAACGCGAGCCGTGAGGGGTGAACGCTGATGGGGCGGACACTGGCAGGCAAGATCTGGGACGCCCACGTGGTGCGCAGCGCCGAGGGCGAGCCGGACCTGCTGTACATCGACCTCCACCTGGTGCACGAGGTGACAAGCCCGCAGGCGTTCGACGGCCTCCGGATGGCGGGCCGGTCGGTCCGCCGGCCCGACCTGACGGTCGCGACCGAGGATCACAACGTGCCCACCGCCGGGATCACCGGCCCGGACATGCCGCTGCGCGGCCCCACCAGCCCGCTCACCGACCCGGTGTCGCGGGTCCAGGTCGAGACGCTGCGCAAGAACTGCGCCGACTTCGGCATCCGGCTCTACCCGATGGGCGACGCCGGGCAGGGGATCGTCCATGTCATCAGCCCTCAGCAGGGGCTGACCCAGCCCGGCATGACGATCGTCTGCGGCGACTCGCACACCAGCACCCACGGCGCCTTCGGCGCGCTCGCCTTCGGCGTCGGCACCAGCGAGGTCGGGCATGTGCTCGCCACCCAGACGCTGCCGCAGGCCAGGCCCAGGGACATGGCCGTGAACGTGACCGGCGAGCTGCCCTACGGGGTCACCGCGAAGGACCTGATCCTGGCCGTCATCGCCAGGATCGGCACCGGCGGCGGCACCGGCCACGTCATCGAGTACCGGGGAGACGCGATCGCCGGACTGTCCATGGACGGCCGGATGACGATCTGCAACATGTCCATCGAGGCGGGCGCGCGGGCCGGCCTCATCGCACCGGACGAGACCACCTTCGGGTACCTGCAGGGGCGGCCCCACGCCCCGCAGGGTGCGGCCTGGGATGAGGCGCTGGCGTACTGGCGGTCGCTGCCGACCGACCCCGGCGCTGTCTTCGACCGCGAGGTGACGCTGGACGCGGGTGCGCTCACCCCGTTCGTGACCTGGGGCACCAACCCGGCGCAGGCCGCGCCGCTGGGCTCGGCGGTGCCCGACCCGGCCGCGATGGCCGACCCGGCCGAGCGGGCCACCGCCGAGCGCGCCCTTGCCTACATGGACCTCGCCCCTGGCACCGCGCTCACCGATGTCGCGGTGGACACGGTGTTCGTGGGGTCGTGCACCAACGGCCGGCTGGAGGACCTGCGTGCCGCCGCCGAGGTGCTCCGCGGCCGGAAGGTGGCCGACGGCGTCCGGATGCTGGTCGTGCCCGGCTCGATGGCGGTCAAGGCCGCCGCCGAGGCCGAGGGCCTGGCCGAGGTGTTCACCGCCGCCGGAGCGCAGTGGCGGTCGGCCGGCTGCTCGATGTGCCTGGGGATGAACCCGGACACGATGGCGCCGGGCGAGCGCAGCGCGTCGACCTCCAACCGCAACTTCGAGGGCCGCCAGGGCGACGGCGCCCGCACCCACCTGGTGTCACCGCAGGTCGCCGCGGCCACCGCGGTGACCGGCAGGCTGACCGCCCCGGCCGGCCTGTGACGGCCCCGCCCCGACGACCGGCCCGCACCGACAACCGGAGATAGCCAGATGGAGCCCTTCACCACCCACACCGGCCGCGGCGTCTCGCTGCGGCGCAGCAACGTCGACACCGACCAGATCATCCCCTCCGAGTACCTGAAGCGGGTCAGCCGGGCCGGTTTCGGGGAGGGGCTGTTCGCCACCTGGCGGGCCGACCCCGGCTTCGTGCTGAACCAGCCCGCGGCCCGCGGCGCGACCATCCTCGCCGCCGGGCCCGATTTCGGGATCGGGTCGTCCCGCCAGCACGCGGTGTGGGCGCTCGCCGACTACGGCTTCCGGGCCGTCATCTCCGCCCGGTTCGGCGACATCTTCTACAACAACGCGATCCAGGAGGGGCTGCTGCCGGTGGTGCTGCCGGCCGATGCCGTCACCGCGCTGCAGGACGCGATCGAGGCGGACCCGGCACAGCGGATCACGGTGGACCTGGCCGGCCGCGAGGTCAGGGCCGAGGGGGCCGCCGGGCAGCCGCCGCTGCTCACGGCGGCGCTGCAGATCGACGACTACACCCGCTGGCGGCTGATGGAGGGCCTGGACGACGTGTCGCTGACGCTGCGGCACGCCGACGACATCACCAGCTACGAGCGCGGCCGCCCGGGCTGGCTCCCGCTGTCCGGCTGAGCGGCCGGGCCCGGCAGGCCGAACGTGGCCAGCGTGAGGGCCACGATCGCGCCGCCAGAGTCGCATGCGATGGCCACCCGCTGGCCGGGGCGCAGCAGCCGCAGGCCTGAGCCGGCGAGGGCGGCGGCGCCGAACCCGGCCACCGTCCCGTCGTCGAGGAACACGCTTCCCGACCGGGTCACCGGGTCGAAGCCGCGCACCGTCGCCTGCATGACCGGGCTCCTCCTCGTGGGCGGGGCGGCCGGGGCCGGGCGCTCAGCGCAGCCCCGGCCGCTTGCGCAGCGCGGTCTGGACGATCCGGTCCAGCAGCTGCGGCAGCGGCAGCCCGGTCGCCTCCCACATCATCGGGAACGCCGACGCCGCGGTCATGCCGGGCATCGTGTTGATCTCGTTGAGCACGATCTGGCCGTCGGGAGTGTAGAAGAAGTCGACCCGGGCCAGGCCCTCGCAGGACAGCGCGTCGAACGCGGCGCACGCCAGCCGCCTGATATCCGCGATGGCGTCGGGCGGGATGGGCGGCGGGATGGCCATCGCCGTGTCCGCCTCCAGGTACTTGGCCTGGAAGTCGTAGAACTCGGCGCCGCCGCCGACCAGCACCTGGGCCGGGACGCTGGCGTCCGGCGGCCCGCCCGAGACGCCCTCGAGCACGGCGCACTCGATCTCCATGCCCGGCACCGCCGCCTCCACCAGCACCTTGGAGTCATGCTCACGGGCGATCTCGATTGCCTCCTCCAGCCCGGCCGGCCCGGTCACCCGGGTGGTGCCGATGCTGGACCCGCCCCGGGCCGGCTTGACGAACACCGGCCAGCCCAGCTCGCCGATGTCGTCGAGCACCCGCTTGCGCTCGGGCGTCACGGCGGCCCGCACCGCGCTGCCGTCCCCCGGCAGGTGCCAGTCACGGTCGCGGACGACCACGTAAGGCCCGACCGGCAGGCCGCGCGCGGCGAAGATCAGCTTCATGTACTCCTTGTCCATGCCGGCCGCGCTGGCGAACACCCCGGCGCCCGCGTACCGGGCGCCCGCCATCTCCAGCAGGCCCTGCAGCGTGCCGTCCTCGCCGTACGCGCCGTGCAGCAGCGGCAGCACCACGTCGACCTCACCCAGGCTGCGCGGGGGGTCGCCGGGGGCGGTGACGACCAGGCCGCGGGTGGCCGGGTCGAGGCGGGCGGCCACCTCGGTGCCAGGGGCCGCCATGCCCTCCACGGACGGCAGCTCACCGCCCGTGATGGCCAGCCGCCCGGGGTCGTCGGGCGCCAGGATCCAGCGGCCGTCGCGGCCGATGCCGACCGGCACGACCTCGTACCGGTCGCGGTCGAGCGCCGCGAGCACGTACCCGGCGCCCAGGCACGACACCGCGTGCTCCGAGCTCCGCCCGCCGAACACGACGGCAACCCTGATCTTGCGTTCGGTGCTCAGTGTGGTTCTCCTCTCCGGGCGCGGCCGGCCGCCCCCGGCCTACAGCCCGTACCGCTCCGGCTTGGCCGAGCGCGAGGCCAGCAGCATGACGGCCTCCGCCATGGCGATCCGGCCCTGGGTGACCCCGGCCACCACCTCGGTGATCGGCATCTCCACGTGGTGTTCATGGGCCAGTTCCAGCACCGGCCCGGCCGACTTCACGCCCTCGGTCACCTGCGACGCGCTCGCGGCCGCGTCGGCCAGCGCCATGCCGCGGCCCAGGTTCTCGCCGAACGTGCGGTTGCGCGACAGCGGCGAGCTGCAGGTGGCGACCAGGTCGCCCATGCCGGCCAGGCCGGCGAAGGTGTGCTGGTCGGCGCCGAGCGCCGCGCCGAGCCGGCCGATCTCGGCCAGGCCGCGGGTGATGAGCATGGCCCTGGTGTTGTCCCCGAGCCCCATGCCGACCGCGATGCCCACCGCGAGCGCGATCACGTTCTTGACGGCGCCGCCGAGCTCGCAGCCGATCACGTCGGGGTTGGTGTAGGGCCGGAAGTACGGCGTGTGGCAGGCCTGCTGCAGATGCTTGGCCATGGTGTCGTCGGCGCAGGCGGCCACGGTGGCCGCGTACTGCCGCTCGGCGATCTCCCGCGCCAGGTTGGGGCCGGTGATCACCGCGATCTGCTCCGGCCCGGCGCCGGTGATCTCGGCGATCACCTGGCTCATCCGCAGGTGGGTGCCGTGCTCGATGCCCTTCATCAGGCTGACGAGCAGCGCGCCAGGCGGCAGCAGCCCCGCCCAGCCGGCCAGGTTCTGGCGCAGCGTCTGGGCTGGCACGGCCAGCACCACCAGGTCGGCGCCGTCCAGCGCGGCCGCCGGGTCGCAGGTCGCCCGGAGCTCACTGGTCAGCGTGATTCCGGGCAGGTAGTACGGGTTCTCGTGCCGCTCGTTGACCGCCTCGGTCAGCTCGGGCCTGCGGCCCCACAGCACCGCGGGTGTCCCGGCGTCGCAGAGCACCTGCGCGAAGGTCGTCCCCCACATGCCGGCGCCCATGACCGCCGCGCTCATGCCGGTGCCGCCTTGACCGGCGGGCCGTCGGCGGGTGGCTCCGCCCCGCCCTGGCCAGCCCTGGCGCGCCGGGCCGCGGCCGGGTCGAACGGGACAGCGGGCGGCGGCTTGCCGCGCAGCTGCGCGAGCAGGCCGGTGATGTCGGCCATGACCGCCGCGGTGGCGCCCCGCAGCACCTCCCGGCCCAGCGGCTTGCCCCGGTAGGCGGACAGGTCGACCGGCGGGCCCGCCAGCAGCCGTACCAGGTGGCGCGGGACCAGGTCCGGTTTCTTGCTGCCGTACGGGAGGATGACCTGCGCCCCCCAGTGGGCGACCGGGATCACCGGGGCACCGGTTGTCAGGGCGAGCCGGGCGACCCCGGTCTTGCCGACCATCGGCCACAGATCCGGGTCGCGGCTGGCGGTCCCCTCCGGGTAGACGATGAGGCACCCCCCCGCCCGCAGGCTGTCCTCGGCGTCCTTGAGCTCCCTGACCACCAGCGTCGCGGCGGCCCGGTCGCGGTGCACCGGCAGCTGGCCGCAGGCGCGCAGGAAGGGCCCGATCACCTTCACATCGAACGCCGATGACTTGATGAGGAAGAACGGGTAGCGGCCCGCCTGGTAGGTGAACAGGGCGACCGCTGCCCAGTCGGCGTAGGACAGGTGATTGGGGGCGATGATCACCCCGCCCTCGCGGGGGATGTGCTCCTGGCCGTGCCAGTCGCGTTTCATCGCCGCTTTGATGACCGGCGGCAGGACGATCGTGGTGCCACGGCGCACGGCCCGGGCGCCGCGGCTCACACCTGGTGCGTATCCCCGGTTCGCCCGTTCGCTCATGTGCGCCGTCTCCCCATCGTCATCTGGCCAGTCTCCCGGTTGCCCCGCCCCGGTGTCGAGGCAGGATCACGGTATGCCCGCGCCACCGGCCGGGGCGCCGCTCAGCTGGTCCCTGGTGGTCCCCGTCAAGGTACTTGCCCGTGCCAAGACCCGCCTGGCCGCCCTCGCCGGGCCGGACCGGCCCGCGCTCGCGCTCGCGATGGCGGCGGACACGGTGGCGGCCGCGCTGGCATGCCCCGAGGTGGGCAGGGTGGTGGTGGTGACGGGCGACCCGCAGGCGGCGCAGGTGCTGGCCGGCCTGGGCGCGGTGATCGTCGGCGAACGCGGCGCGCAGGGGCTGAACCGGGCGCTCCGGGACGGGGCCGCGTACGCGGCGGCCCGCTGGCCGCGGTCGGGCATCGGCGGGCTCGCCGCCGACCTGCCCGCCCTGCGCCCGGCCGAGCTGGGCAGCGCCCTGCGCGCGGCGGCACGGTGGCCGCAGGCGTTCGTGCCGGACTCCGCCGGATCCGGGACCACCCTGTACGCCGTGCGCCCCGGGACCGCGTTCCGGCCCAGGTTCGGCCCCCGGTCCGCCGCCAGGCACCGGGCGGCCGGGGCGGCCGAGGTCGCCCGGCCCGGCCTGGCCAGCCTGCGCCGCGACGTCGATGAGCCGGCGGATCTGCGCGGGGCACGGGAGCTGGGACTGGGGAGGCGCACCGCGGCGCTCGCCGCGCGGCTGGGCGGCCCCGGGCCGTGACCGCCGCGGACGGCCCGGGCGGGCCAGATGGCCCGGGCGGCGGCGGGAACCCGCGCCAGGCCGGAGCGGACCGGGCCGGCCTGGTCAGATGTGCACGATGGGGCAGGTCAGCGTCCGGGTGATGCCGGGGACGGCCTGGATCTGCGCGACCACCAGCCGTCCGAGATCGTCGACGTTCTCGGCCTCGGCGCGGACGATCACGTCATAGGGGCCGGTGACGTCCTCCGCCTGGGTCACCCCGGAGATGGCGCCGATGCGAACGGCGACTTCAGCGGCCTTTCCGACCTCTGTCTGAACGAGGATGTACGCCTGCACCATGCCGTCCTCCCGGGTAGATCCGGAATGGCAACGCTATCGTAAGGGGCCTCCCGCGGCCGTAGCGGCTCCCGTGCCGGCGCGGAACTTCCGTGACCACCGGGACCTGGGTGAAGCCGGGGCCCGGTGCGGCCATCGCCACCGGGCCGCTGGCATGATGCTGGCGGTGGGACGGCCGCACCGGCCGCCGGTTCCGGCGGATTCCGCGCCCCTGTCGCTGGCCGTGAACAGCGCCTGACGCCCGGTGAACGGGCAGGTGAAACCCGGGAACAGGGACCGGGGGCTCCCGGCCCGGCCAGCGCCGGCCGAAGTGGGATCACTTTGCTTGAGATTCCCATATCTATCTCTTCGACAGTGAGATGGTTTACATTGAGCTTCTTAACTCAAGCGGAACGCATGGCAGCGACCTCCTCATGTCACGACACCGTAAGAGGCCGACACCCCGGCACCAGGCGCCGCGGGACCAGGCACCGCGGGACCAGCCGCCCCGGCGCCAGCCACCCCGGCATCAGGCACCCCGCCACCAGGTGCCGCAACGCCCGGTTCGGCCCATGGCGACCCCAGCGTCGGCCACGGCTTTCGGCACGGCCGTGCGCCGCGTCGTGGTGACGCCTACCTTCGCGGCGGGCCTGGGCGTTGTCATCGCGGCGGCGATGGCCTACCCGATGACCAAGACCGTCATCAGCTACGGCGGGGCCCCGCCCGCGGGTGAGGCCCCCTGCCTGCTCAAGGGCTGCGTGGGCGGCACCGACGGCAACGGGTCGCTGGCGACATCCGCCCCCGGCACGCGGCTGGTGCCCTCGTCCACGCCGACGGACCCTGACCCGGCCGTCACCGGCACGGGCGGCGGCATCGTGGCCAGCGAACAGCCGGTGATGCAGTACCAGACGCTGCGCCAGTGGCAGAGCGGTTTCATCGGGCAGATCACGATCACTGATTCCTCCGGCTCGCTGCCGGCCGAATGGCAGCTGCGCCTCGACTACGAGTCGGCCCACATCATCGGCGTCTGGGGCGGCAGGTGGAGCGCCAGCGGCGATGGGGTGCTCGTGACGCCGGACGTCGGGGGCATCTCCGGCGGTGGCGGTCACGTCCAGGTCGTCGTGGTGGTCTCCGGGCGGGCCGGCCCGCCCTCCGGGTGCGCCTTCAACGGCCAGGCCTGCCGGACCGGGGACGGCGGGTCCGGTGGCGGGCCCGCGCCGGGGAACCCGCAGCCGGAGCACCAGCAGCCACCGCGCCAGCAGCAGGGCGGCAACCAGGGGAGCCACGGGCCGGGAGGGCAGTTCGGGCGCTGAGCAGTTGCCGGCGCTGAGCGGTTTGCGGCACCGGGCAGTCCGCGGCACCGGGCAGTCCGCGGAACCGGGGCAGTCTGCGGCACCGGGGCAGGCCATTACCGCCAGGGACTTCTCAGTGAGCTGGGCCGTCTGAGCCGGCTACCGCCGTGGCGTCAGCGGGTGACCTTTCCTGCCTTGATGCAGGAGGTGCACACGCGCAGCCGCTTGGGTGTCCCGTCGACCGTGGCGCGCACGACCTGGATGTTGGGGTTCCAGCGGCGGGGGGTGCGGCGGTGCGAGTGGGAGACCCTGTTGCCGAAGCCCGGCCCCTTGCCGCAGATGTCGCAGACAGAAGCCACGGGATCGCTCCATTGGTGAGATCGGGAAGCCGGATGCCGCCCCGGCACCGCCAGGGCCAGCCGTGGAAGGATATCCGACTCCCGGCCCCCGGCGCGAACCGGAGCCCTGACACGGGCGTGCCGCACCGCCCGGCGCCGCGACCCGGGGCGCCGCGCCGCCTATCCTGAGAGGCGCCATGGTGAGCCTGGAGGAACCGCTGCGCGGCGTGGTGGGGGGCAAGGCTGCCACCAGGGCCGAGAAGGCGTTCGGCATGCGCACCACGGGCGACCTGCTGCGCCACTACCCGCGCCGCTACGCCCGCCGCGGCGAGCTGACCGACCTGGCGTCGCTGCGGGACGGCGAGGACGTGACGGTGTTCGCCCAGGTCGCGAACGTCCGCTCGCGCCGGATGCAGTCGCGGCGCGGCAGGCTGCTCGAGGTGACGGTGACCGACGGCAGTGCCCGGCTGGCGCTCACCTTCTTCAACAAGGTGGAGTTCTGGGAACGCCAGCTGAGCCCCGGCCGTCACGGCATGTTCGCCGGGCGGGTGTCCACCTTCGCCGGGAAGCGGCAGCTCGCCCATCCGGAGTTCAAGCTGCTCGCCGCCGACGACGCCGGCAAGGCCGCGGAGTACGCGGCCGAGCTGATCCCGGTCTACGCGGCGACCAGGGACTTCTCCTCCTGGGACGTCGAGAAGTGCGTGCGGGTGGTGCTCGACACCCTGGGGGATGTGGACGACCCGCTGCCCGCGGAGCTGCGCGAGCGGCACCGGCTGGAGGGGCTGGCGGACGCCCTTCGGGGCATCCACCGCCCGGCCGGCATGGCCGAGGCCGAGCGCGCCCGGACCCGGCTCAAGTGGGACGAGGCGCTGGTGCTGCAGGCCGTGCTTGCGCAGCGCCGCCTCGCCGCCGCTGCGCTGCCCGCCACCGCCCGTCCGGCCCGGGCGGGCGGCCTGCTGGACGCGTTCGACGCGCGGCTGCCGTTCCGCCTCACCGAGGGCCAGCGCGCCGCGGGCGCGACCATCGCCGCCGACCTGGCCCGCACCCATCCCATGCACCGGCTGCTGCAGGGCGAGGTCGGGTCCGGCAAGACGGTGATCGCGGTGCGGGCGATGCTGCAGGTGATCGACGCGGGCGGGCAGGCCGCGCTGCTGGCCCCGACCGAGGTGCTCGCCCAGCAGCACTACCGGTCGGTCACCGAGCTGCTCGGCCCGTTCGGGCAGGCAGGACGGCTGGATGGCGCGGAACAGGCGACCAGGGTGGCGCTGCTGACCGGCTCGCAGGGCGCGGCGGCCCGCCGCGAGGCGCTGCTCGACGCGGCGTCCGGCGCGGCCGGGATCGTGATCGGCACCCACGCCCTGCTCACCGAGCATGTGCAGTTCGCCGACCTGGGCATGGTGGTGATCGACGAGCAGCACCGGTTCGGGGTGGAGCAGCGTGACGCGCTGCGGGAGAAGGCCCGCGGCGCCCGGCCGCACGTGCTGGTGATGACCGCGACCCCGATCCCGCGCACGGTCGCCATGACCGTGTACGGCGACCTGGACACCTCCACCCTCACCGAGCTGCCGGCCGGCCGCTCACCGATCGCCACCCACGTCGTGCCGGCGGCGGAGAAGCCGCACTACCTGGCGCGGACATGGGAGCGCATCCGGGAGGAGGCGGGCACCGGCCGCCAGGCATACGTCGTGTGCCCCCGGATCGGCGCCGGCGACAGCCCGGCACCGGGCGGCAAAACGAGTGGCCCCGCGCACGCCGATACCGACGACCCCGAGCTGGGCCTGGCGGAGGACGAGGAGGACTGGAGCCCGCGCAGGCCACCGCTGGCCGTGCTCGACCTGGCGCCGGCGCTGGCCGGGGGGCCGCTGGCGGGCCTGCGGCTGCGGGTGCTGCACGGCCGGCTGCCGGCCGAGCAGAAGGACGCGGCGATGCGTGACTTCGCCGCCGGGGACGCCGACGTGCTGGTGGCGACCACCGTGGTCGAGGTGGGCGTGGATGTGCCCAACGCCACCGCCATGGTGGTCATGGACGCGGACCGGTTCGGGGTGTCGCAGCTGCACCAGCTGCGGGGCCGGGTCGGCCGGGGCAGCGAGCCGGGCCTGTGCCTGCTCGTCACCGAGGCCGAAGGCGGGACCAAGGCGCGCGACCGGCTGGATGCCGTGGCCAGCACACTGGACGGGTTCCGGCTGTCCCGGCTGGATCTGGAGCAGCGCCGGGAGGGCGACGTGCTTGGCGCGGCCCAGGCGGGCCGCAAGCGGAGCCTCAGGCTGCTCACCCTGCTCAGCGACGAGGAACTGATCGGGCAGGCCAGGCAGGAGGCAACCGCCCTGGTGGAGGCCGACGCGGAGCTGGCAGCCCATCCGGCGCTGGCGGCGGCGATCGGCTCGCTGCTCGACGAGGAGCAGGCCGAGTTCCTGGAGAAGGCTTGACGCGGCGGGGGCGGCGCGGGTGACCCGGATCATCGCCGGGGCCGCGCGGGGACGGCGGCTGGCCGTGCCGAAGGGGACGGCGACCCGGCCCACCAGCGACCGGGCCAGGGAAGGGCTGTTCGCCACCGTGACCGCGATCGGTGGCCCGCTGCCAGGGGCGAGCGTGCTGGACCTGTTCGCCGGCTCGGGGGCGGTGGGCCTGGAGGCGCTGTCCCGCGGTGCCGCCAGGGTGGTGCTCGTCGAGTCGGACCCGCGGGCCGCCCGGGTCATCCGGGCGAACCTGGCGGCCGTCGCGCTGCCCGGCGGCGAGCTGGTATGCGACCGGGTGCAGCGGTTCCTGGACCGCGGGCCGGGCGCCGGCGCCGCCTTCGACCTGGTGGTGGCCGATCCGCCGTACGCGGCGCCGCCAGCGGAGGTCACCGGGATGCTGGCCGCCCTGGCGCGGGAGCGGTGGCTGGCGCCGGGAGCGCTGGTCGCGGTCGAGCGCGGGACCCGGGCCGGGCCGCTGCCGTGGCCGGCCGGGTACCGGGCGGACAGGTCCCGCCGTTACGGCGAGGCAACCTTCTGGTACGGTCTCGCCGCAGCTGAAGTGTCGTAAGGGAAAGGGCGTGACCGCGTGCGCCGTGTTGTCTGCCCAGGCTCGTTCGACCCCGTGACCAACGGGCATCTCGACATCATCAGCCGCGCCGCCAGGCTGTACGACGAGGTGCTGGTGGTGGTCGGCGCGAACCTGGCCAAGCAGGGCCTGTTCACGGTCGAGGAACGGCTGGCGATGCTGCGGGAGGTGACCGGCGACCTGCCCAACGTCGGGGTGGACAAGTTCACCGGCCTGCTGGTCGATTTCTGCCGCGCGCACCAGGTCTCGGCGATCGTGAAGGGCCTGCGGGCCGTGAGCGACTTCGAGTACGAGCTGGAGATGGCCCAGATGAACTACCGTCTCGCCGAGGTGGAGACGCTGTTCATGACCGCGAACCCGCTCTACTCGTTCCTGCGTTCCAGCCTGGTGAAGGAAATCGCCGCGTACGGCGGCGACGTGTCGTCGCTGGTGCCGGAGCCCGTGCACGGGAAGCTGATGGCGCGGCTGGCAGAGACCTGACGGGGCACGCTGCCGCGAGTTGGGCTTCGGTCAGCGCACTGGGTAAGCTGACCACCCTGGACCCGTGCCCTATCCCCATGTTGCCATGCCACATTCTCGCAGGACGCCCACGGCCCGTCTCGACCCCCGTGGGCCGCTGGTGTTCGATACCCGGAACCTTCCCCGGCGCCCGGGGTCGCTGCGCACCGAGACCCGGACCGTGCCCGCTCCCGCGGACCTGCACACCGGCCTGGCCGGCGTCCCTGAGGGCTCGGACCTGCGGCTGGACGTCACGCTGGAGTCGGTGACCGAGGGTGTCCTGGTCACCGCGACGGCGGTGGCGCCGGTCACCGGCGAGTGCGCCCGGTGCCTGGAGCCGGTGGCGCAGACCCTCGAGGTCCGCTGCCAGGAATTGTTCAGTTACGAGCAAGGTGCCGGAGAGACGGGCGAGGACGGGTACTCTCTGGACGGAGACCTGCTCGACCTTGAGCCGGTGCTCCGTGATGCCTTGGTGCTCGCGCTTCCGCTCGCGCCGCTGTGCCGCCAGGACTGTCCTGGGCTGTGTGCTGAGTGCGGGGCGCTGCTCGCCCAGGCGGGCTCGGAACATGAGCATGACAGTGCCATTGACCCCCGATGGGCGGGGCTGCGGCAACAAGTGACGCGGGCAGAGCCGGCCGGCTCGCCCGCGCCGGAGACACGTGAGGAGAGTGGACGTGGCCGTCCCTAAGCGGAGGATGTCGCGGAGCAACACCAGGTCGCGGCGGGCGCAGTGGAAAGCGACCGCGCCGGCGCTGGTGCGCTGCCCGCAATGCCGGGACCCCAAGCTGCCCCACACTGCTTGCCCGACCTGCGGTACGTACAACCGCCGTCAGGTGATCACGCCTTCCTGACGCGCAGTGCGGACGGATTCCGCACCCCCAGACGGTCCTGGGGGAGGAGGACAGCATGAAAGGCGCTGCCGAGCACGGAGGACGGGGCAGCCAGCCCGATGGCGCTGCCTTGCTGCGGGCCCTGGACGCGGGCCTCAGCCCGGCGCTGCTGGAGCGTGCGCTCACGCACCGGTCGTTCGCCTACGAAAACGGCGGGCTGCCCACCAATGAGCGGCTGGAGTTCCTCGGCGACGCGGTGCTCGGGCTGGTCGTCACCGACGCGCTCTTCCGCGGGTATCCCGATCTGCCCGAGGGGCACCTGGCCAAGCTGCGCGCGGCGGTGGTCAACATGCGGGCGCTGGCCGGGGTGGCGCGCGGGCTGCACCTGGGTGACTACGTCCGGCTCGGCCGCGGCGAGGAGGGCACCGGCGGTCGGGACAAGTCGTCGATCCTCGCCGACACCCTGGAGGCGGTCATCGGCGCCGTCTACATCGAGCGCGGCCTGGACGAGGCGAGCGCGCTCGTGCACCGGCTGTTCGACCCGGTGATCGCCCATTCGGCCCGGCTCGGGGCCGGCCTGGACTGGAAGACCTCGCTGCAGGAGCTGACCGCCGCCGAGGTGCTTGGCGTGCCGGAGTACCACGTCGACGAGAGCGGCCCCGATCACCAGAAATCCTTCCGCGCGCTGGTCCGGGTCGGCGGGCGCGTCTACGGCTGGGGCAGGGGCCGCTCCAAGAAGGAAGCCGAGCAGCAGGCGGCCGAGGCCGCCTGGAGCGCCATCAGCAACGGCGAGCCCGGCGTGCCAGCCGACGACGCCGGGAATGGCGCGGACGCCGCGGAGCAGGCGGCCACCGGGCCCGATGGCCACCATGACGCCGGTCCCGGCCAGGACACCGGCGATCACGGCAGCGCCAGCGCGGGCAGCCATGAGGCGGGCGGCAACGGCCATGGCGCACAGGCCCGCGGCCGGGCCGCCGCGCAGGGGAACGCCAGCGGGCGCGCCAGTGCGGCGGGCACCGCCCGGGACACGCACTAGGACGTGTTGAGGACATGTCCCGCAGATCTTCCGCCCGCTGCGCGTCCGCCGGCGCGCGCCCGCGGCGTGGGGCTTGCGGTCCCCCACCCGCCTCCCCATCCCCCTTCATGACACCCGCTCGCGACGGCCAAGACCTACAGGACATGTCCTAGTGCCGGAACTGCCCGAGGTCGAGGTCGTCCGCAGGGGCCTGGAACGGCATGTCGCCGGGCGCACCATCGGCTCCGCCCAGGTGCTGCACCCGCGCGCGGTCCGGCGGCACGCGGCGGGCCCGGACGACTTCTCCGCCGCCGTCACCGGGCTCACCGTCACTGGCGCGCGCCGGCGGGGCAAGTACCTCTGGCTGCCGGTGGCGGACGCGGCGCTCGGCGCGCACTCGCCTGCCGAGGACGCCCTGCTCGCCCACCTCGGCATGAGCGGGCAGCTGCTGCTGGGTGACCCGGATCGCCCCATGTCACCGCATGTGCGGATCCGTTTCGCGTTCACCGACTCCGGGCCCGACCTGCGGTTCACCGACCAGCGGACGTTCGGCCACATGGCGTTCGCGGCGGGCGGGGCTGCCCTGCCGCCGATGATCGCCCACATCGCCCCCGACCCGATGGAGCCGGAGTTCGACGAGGCGGCCGTCATCAGCCGCCTGCGCTCGCGCCGCGCCGGCATCAAGAGCGCGCTGCTCGATCAGTCGCTGGTGAGCGGCGTCGGCAACATCTACGCCGACGAGGCCCTCTGGCGGGCGAGGCTGCACTGGGCCACGCCCGCCCCGGCGCTCAGCCGGGCCGCCGCAGGCGGGCTGCTGGCCGCCGTGCGCGAGGTCCTGGGCGAGGCGCTGGCCGCGGGCGGCACCTCGTTCGACAGCCTGTATGTGAACGTCAACGGGGAGAGCGGGTACTTCAGCCGCTCACTGGCTGTCTACGGGCGCGAGGGTGAGCCGTGCCCGCGCTGCGGGGCGCCGGTCCGCCGGGATCAGTTCATGAACCGGTCCGCCTACAGCTGCCCACACTGCCAGCCGCGCCCCCGCCGCCGGGCCCCTCGCGCCAGCAGCCGCTGACCTGCCAGATCCGCCAGCTTGACCGGCAAGATCGTTCAACTTGACCGGATAGCCGCAGGGGTGCGATCCTTAAGAGGTCACCTTGCGCGCACTTATGCGTGTCTTCGCGCGTGCGCCCACTCTGGTCACTCAGTGTGGAGGACCCACTACAATGGCGAAGGCTCTACTCGGCCACGTCGGCGGGCCTGATCCCCGCATGCTGTCTGAAATGCGCCGGCTCCAGCAGCGGGTGCAGGACCTGGAGGCCGAGCTCGCCAGGCTCCAGGAGGCGAACGACGTGCTCGCTGCCGGTGTCAGTCACGACTTTCTGGTAACCGAGCGCGAGCGCGAGCCCGCACTCACCTGACCCACCCGCACGTACAGCACAACGGCCCAGGGACGCCGCTGAGCGGCGTCCCTCTGCGTTGGCTGCGGCCGCTGATCCCGGACATGGCCGTGATCCCGGACATGACCCCGTGACCGCGGGGTAGCCGCCCGCCCGGCGGCGCGGCGGGCTGGAGCGGCGGGCTGGAACCGGGCGCCCCGGCCAGCCGGGACGCGGCAGCGGGCCCCGGGCACTTTTGCGCCCCCTGCGGCGCGTGCGGCCCAGGAAGAGCGCTTGGTGGCGGTAGGGTGCGGAAGGATCAGTCCGCAGTGCGCTCCCGCGACGGCGTGCCGACGGGCGACGGCCGGACGAGGAGGAGAGCCCGCAGGTGTACCTGAAGACTCTCACTCTGCGCGGGTTCAAGTCCTTCGCCTCGGCGACCACCTTGCGGTTCGAGCCGGGCATCACGTGTGTGGTCGGCCCGAACGGGTCGGGCAAGTCGAACGTTGTCGACGCCTTCTCCTGGGTCATGGGCGAGCAGGGGGTCAAGACGCTGCGCGGCGGCAAGATGGAGGACGTCGTCTTCGCCGGCACCGCCTCCCGCCCGCCGCTGGGGCGGGCCGAGGTCACGCTCACGATCGACAACACCGACGGCGCGCTGCCGATCGACTACACCGAGGTCACGATCAGCCGGCTGCTGTTCCGCTCCGGCCAGAGCGAGTACGCCATCAACGGCAACCAGTGCCGCCTGCTCGACGTCGCCGAGCTGCTCTCCGATTCCGGGCTGGGCCGGGAGATGCACGTCATCGTGGGCCAGGGCCAGCTGGACGAGGTGCTGCACGCCGGGCCCGAGGCCCGGCGCGCGCTGATCGAGGAGGCGGCCGGTGTCCTCAAGCACCGCAGGCGCAAGGAGAAGGCGCTGCGCAAGCTGGAGGCGATGCAGGCCAACCTGACCCGGCTGGTCGATCTCACCGGTGAGCTGCGCCGCCGCCTGGGGCCGCTCAGCCGGCAGGCCGCGCTCGCCCGCCGCGCCGCCGCCATCCAGGCGGACCTGCGGGACGCCCGGCTGCGGCTGCTCGCCGACGACTACGTCACCGCCGCCGCCGACCTGGAGCGCGGGCAGGCCAACGAGACCGCCGCCCTGACGCGGCGCAGCGAGCTGGAGCAGGCGCTGACGCAGGCGCGGCTGTCCGAATCCGCGCTGGACGCCGCCGAGGCCGAGCACGCGCCGCGGCTGGCGCAGGCGCAGGAGGCATGGTTCTCGCTCTCCTCGCTCGCCGAGCGCCTGCGCAGCGTCGGCACGGTCGCGCACGAGCGTCACTCCCACCTCGTGGCCGAACCGGAAGCGCCGCGCCCCGGCCGCGACCCGGACGAGCTCGAGGCCGAGGCCGCCTCCCTGCGCGAGCAGGAGGCCGTGCTCGGGGAGCGGCTGGAAGCCGCCCAGGCCCAGCTGGCGCAGGCGGCCGGCGCGCGGGAGGCGGCCGAGGCCGCCCTCGCCGAGGCGGAGCGGCAGCTGGCCGCCCACGCCCGCGAGGCCGCCGCCCGGGCCGAGCGGCTGGCCCGGCTACGCGGGCAGGTGGGCGCGGCCCGCAGCCGGGTGGCCGCCGCCAGCGAGGAAGAGGGGCGCCTGGCCGACGCCCTCGACCAGGCGCAGTCCCGCGCCAGGGCCGCCGCGGCCGAGTACGAGGAATTCTCCGAGGCCTCGGCCGGCCGCGACGACGACCGCAGCGGCTTGGCCGCCGCGCACGAGCAGGCGGTGGCGGCGCTCAGCGAGGTCACGGGCCGGGTCACCGAGCTCAGGGCCACCGAGCGGCGGGCCAGCGCGGAGCGGGCCGCGCTCGTCGCCCGCAAGGAGGCGCTGGAGGAGGGCATCCGCGCGATCGAGCAGGGCACGGAGGCATCGGCGGCGCTGCTGGCCGACCCGGTGCTCGCGGGCGAGGTGCTCGGCGCGGTGGCAAGCCTGCTGACCGTGGCAGACGGGGCGCAGGAGGCTGTCACGGCCGCGCTCGGCGCCGCGGCCGACGCGGTGGCCGTGGCCGGCCTCGACGCGGCGGTGACGATCATGCGGCAGCTCAAGGCCGCGGACGCCGGCGCCACGGCGCTGGTCATCGCCGGCGATGACGCCTGGCAGGGACCGGCCGGGCGGGCGGAGGCCAGCTACCCGCAGGGCGTTCTGCCCGTTCTTGATCTCGTGAAGGCACCGGGTGAGCTGTCAGCCGCGCTCGCCGGGCTGCTGGCCGGGGTAGTGGTCGCCGAAGACCTCGGCCAGGCGCGCGATCTCGTGCGCGCCCATCCGGAGCTGCGGGTCGTCACCCGCGACGGGGACCTGCTCGGCGCGCACTGGGCGCAGGGCGGTGCGGCCCGGCCGCCCAGCCTGCTGGCGATGAGATCGGCCGCGGACACCGCGGCGGCCGGGCTGGCGGCGGCCGATGGCGCCTGGGAGCGGGCCGCCGCCGACCTGGCGATCACGGTGGCGGAGCAGGAACGGGCGCAGGAGGCGGCCACCGCCGCGCTCGCCTTGATGCAGGAGGCGGACGCCGCGGCCGCGGCGATATCCGGGCAGCTCGGGCGGCTCGCAGGCGCGGCGCGGGCGGCCCAGGACGAGGCCACCCGGCTGGCGGAGGCGATCACGGCCGCCCGGGAGAAGGCCGGGCGGGACCAGGCCGCCCTCACCGAGCTGAGCGCCGCCCTGGCGGCCGAGGAGGCCGCCGGGACGCCGGGGACCGGGCCCGGCCAGGAGCAGGACGGCCCCGCTGCCGCTGCTGGCGCGGCCACCGGAACTGACGCGGCCCCCCCTGCCGGCGAGACCACCGGTGCCGGCGAGACCACCGGTGCCGGCCAGAGCACCGGTGCCGGCCAGACCACCGGTGCCGGCCAGACCACCGGGCCGGACCGGGGTGCCCAGGCGGGCCGGGCCAGCGCCGCCCGCGAGAGCGAGACCGTCGCCCGCCTTGAGGTCAGGACCGCTGAAGAGCGGCTCCGGGCGATCGCGGGACGCGCGGACGCGCTGGCCGCGGCGGCGGTCAGCGAGCGCCAGGCCGCGCGGGCAGCCGCCGAGCGCAGCCTGCTGCGGCGGCAGCAGGCGCACGTCGCCCGCGCCGTGGCCGTGGGGGCGGAGATGGCGCTGGAGCGGCTCGAGCAGTCGCTGGCGGTCGCCACCGCGGACCGGCAGGCGGCCGAGCAGGCACGCGCAGGCCGGTCCGACGCCCTGAAGGCGGTGCGGGTGCAGGTCAGGGAGCTGGCGGGCGAGCTCGACCGGGTGGTCGACAGTGCCCACGGCGCGGAGATCGTGCGGGCCGAGCACCGGATGCGCCTGGAGCAGATCGCCGGCCGCGCCGTCGAGGAGTTCGGCGTGGACGCCGTAGCGCTGATCGCCGAGTACGGCCCGGACGTGCCGATCCCGCCGCCGCCCGCTGAGCAGCCCGCCGCCCAGGGGCCCAATGGCCAGGCGGCCCTGCCAGCCGGGAATACGCCAGCCGGGAATACGCCGGCCGGGAATACGTCGGCCGCAGATGCGCCGGCCGCAGATGATGCAGCCGGAGATGCGGCAGCCGCGCTGCCCGGCGGCGGGGAAGCCCGGCCCGCCATCCCCTACGTCCGCGCCGAGCAGGAGCAGCGTGCCGCCGTGGCGCAGCGCCAGCTCAATCAGCTCGGCAAGGTGAACCCGCTGGCCCTGGAGGAGTACGCGGCCCTGGAAGAGCGGCACGCGTTCCTCGCCACCCAGCTGGAGGACCTCAAGAAGACCCGCCGTGACCTGCTGACCGTCGTCAAGGAGGTGGACGACCGGGTGCAGCAGGTCTTCGCGGCGGCCTTCGAGGACACCGCCCGGGAGTTCGAGCAGATCTTCGGGCGGCTGTTCCCCGGCGGCCAGGGCAGGCTGATCCTGACCGAGCCCGACGACATGCTGGCGACCGGGATCGACTTCGAGGCGCGGCCCCCGGGCAAGAAGGTCAAGCGGCTGTCCCTGCTGTCCGGCGGCGAGCGCTCGCTGACCGCGATCGCCTTCCTGGTGGCGATCTTCAAGGCCCGGCCGTCGCCGTTCTACGTGCTGGACGAGGTCGAGGCCGCGCTGGACGACACCAACCTGCAGCGCCTGCTGCAGATCTTCGAGGAGCTGCGGGACGCCTCTCAGCTGATCATCGTCACGCACCAGAAGCGGACGATGGAGGCCGCGGACGCGCTGTACGGGATCAGCATGCAGAACGACGGTGTGTCCTCGGTCGTGAGCCAGCGGCTGCGGGAGCCCGAGCGCGCCTGAGCGCCGCGGCGATCCCCGGGGTGCGGCGGGGTAGGGAGGCCTGGGCCGCGCCCGCATCTGCGAGACTGGGGCCGTTATGGAATACCTGATCATCGCCATCGCCGTTGTCGTCGTGCTCGCCATCGTGGGCGGCGTCCTGCTCGTGCGCCCGCGGCGGGGAGCGGCCCCACCGGCCCCACCAGCCCCGCCCACGGCCGGCGAGGCCGGGACGGCGCGGGACGCGGGCACCGCGACGGCCGGGCCAGCGGGCACCACGACGGCGGCGCCCGGCCTGCCACCGGTGCAGCCCGGCCCGGCCCCGGCGGCCGAGGCGCCGCCGCCGCTAGCGGGCCGGATGGTGCGGCTGCGCGGCAGGCTCGCGCGCTCGCAGAGCGGGTTCGGCGCGGTGCTGCTCGGGCTGCTCTCCCACGACGGCCTGGACGATCAGGGGTGGGAGGAGATCGAGGACACGCTGATCGGCGCCGACATCGGGGTGACACCCTCCCGGCAGCTGGTGGAGGAACTGCGCACGCAGGTCAAGGTGGAAGGCGCCCGCGGCGACGCGGTCAAGGAGCTGCTGCGGGCCGACCTTGTCGAGGCGGCCGGGGCCGGGCAGGACCGGAGCCTGCGGATCGGCCCGCACGGCGACCGCCCCGCGGTGGTCCTGATCGTCGGCGTCAACGGCACCGGCAAGACGAGCGCCTGCGGCAAGCTCGCCCGCGCGCTGATCGGGGAGGGCCAGACGGTGCTGCTGGGGGCGGCCGACACCTTCCGCGCCGCCGCCGCCGACCAGCTGGAGACCTGGGGGCAGCGGGTCGGCGCCCGGGTCGTCCGGTCCGACCGGGAGGGGGCCGACCCGGCGAGCGTGGCGTTCGAGGCCGTCCGGGAGGGGATCGACGAGCGCGCGGACACGGTCATCGTGGACACCGCCGGGCGCCTGCACACCAAGACCGGGCTGATGGACGAGCTCGGCAAGATCAAGCGGGTGATCGAGCGGCAGGCCACGGTGGACGAGGTCCTGCTCGTGCTCGACGCCACCACCGGGCAGAACGGGCTGCGCCAGGCGCGGGTGTTCGCGGAGGCGGTGGACATCACCGGGATCATCCTGACCAAGCTGGACGGCACCGCCAAGGGCGGCATCGTGGTCGCGGTCCAGCGGGAGCTCGGGGTGCCGGTGAAGCTGGTGGGGCTGGGCGAGGGACCGGACGACCTCGCGCCCTTCGACCCGGCGGCGTTCGTCGACGCCATCCTGGGCGGCTGACGGCGAAATACAACCGTTATTCGCACTTTGACGGCACGGCTAATTGACCCGTGTCGCAAACCTTGGGTCGCGGCGTGCCATTAACGATCTCCTCGCCCACCCCGGGCTGCCAGCGAACTCCTAACGAAGCCTAGTGCGCGCGCGTGCGTTTTATTAGGCAAACACGGGGAAAGGCCCGGGCTTCTCATCTAGGCTCGCCAGTCAGCAAGTCATCCTCCTGTCCTCCCTGCCGGAAGGAGCGGCTTGGACGTCCAGCGTCTCAAGGACTCCTTCGCCCGTGTGGCCATGCACGGCGACGCGGTGCCGCTGTTCTTCTACTCGGATCTGTTCCTGCGGCACCCGGAGACGCGGGAGATGTTCGGTGTCTCGATGGCCGCCCAGCGCGACCGGCTCGTGCACGCGCTGGGCAGGATCGTCTCCAGCGTCGACGACCTCGCCGGCCTCGGCGCCTACCTGCAGGACCTGGGCCGCGAGCACCGCAAGTTCGGCACCGTCGCCGGGCACTACCCGGCCGTGGGCACCAGCCTGCTGGCCACCCTCGCGCACTTCAACGGGCCTGCCTGGACGCCGGAGCTGGCAGCGGACTGGCAGGCCGCCTACGAGCTCGTCGCCCGGGTCATGATCGAGGCGGCGGCCGAGGACGCCGCGTGGCGGCCTCCCTTCTGGGAGGCGACGGTGGTCGCCCACGAACTGCGCCGCTTCGACATCGCCACCTTCCGCGTCGCCACCACCGAGCCGCTGGACTACCTGCCGGGCCAGTCCGTCAGCATCGAGTCACCGGAGCGGCCGCGGCTCTGGCGTTTCTACTCGATGGCGAACGCGCCCCGCGATGACCTGACGATGGACTTCCACGTCCGCATGATCGACGGCGGCGCGCTGAGCATGGTGCTGACCCGGGGACTGACGGTCGGCGCGCGGCTCAAGATCGGGCCGCCGGTCGGCAGCCTCACCTACCAGCCAGGGTCCGGCCGCGACGTGGTGCTCGCCGCCGGCAGCACCGGGCTGGCCCCGCTGAAGGCGGTAGCCGAGCGGATCTCCATGCTCGCCGACCCGCCGCGGGTGCACCTGTTCTTCGGCGCCCGGACCGCCGACGGCCTCTACGACCTCGCTGACCTGGAGAAGATGGCGGCGGGCTGCCCCTGGCTGACGGTCATCCCCGCGGTCTCGGACGAGCCCGGCTTCCCCGGTGAGCGCGGCCTGCTGCAGGACGTGCTGGCGCGTAGTGGCAACTGGCGCGAGCACGACGTCTACCTGTCCGGGCCGACCCCGATGGTCGAAGCGACCGTCACCCAGCTCACGGCGCTGGGCGTCCCCCGGAGCCAGATCCGCGCAGAAGATTTCGGCTGGAGCGAGCCATGACCACCAACCCCCGCAGCGGTGAGCGGCTGACACCCGACCAGGTGCAGTCGGCGACCTTTTCCCCGGCCCGGTTCGGCCGCCGCGGCTACGACGAGGAACAGGTGGGGGTGTTCTGCGAACAGGTCGAGCACGAGATCGTGACCTTGCTGAACGAGAAGGCGGCACTGTGGGAGGAGGTCGACCGGCTGCGCCGGCGCATCATGGGCGGCACTGCCGACGCCCCGGGGACCCGCCCGGAGGACGCCCACGTGCAGGCCGTCCGGATACTGTCCAACGCCCAGCAGACCGCGGACCGCTATGTGGCCGACGCGCAGGAGTACAGCCGCCAGCTCGCCGAAGACGCCCGCCGCCGCCGGGATGAGGTGCTCGCGGAGGCGAAGCTGCACGCGGACCGGGTGCTGGGGGAGGCCCACGCCCAGGCCGCCCGGGCCGCGGAGGCGGTGACAACAGGCCCGGCCCCGCTGAGCAACGGGGAGTGGCGGGACCGCACGGCCGAGCTCGCCTACCTCCGGACGTTCAGCGAGGTGTACCGGACCCACCTGCGGGCCTATCTGGAAACGCTGCTGCACAACGTGGAGGACTGGGAGCAGACGGAGAAGTCCTCGCTGGCGGCGGCCCGGGCCGAGCTGCCCTTTCCATTCCCGTCCCCGTCACCACCGCCGTCCACGTCCCCATCCTCGGCGCCGACCGCGGCCCGGCTGCCGTAATGGCGGCGGTGGCCGCCGGAGAACGGCGCAACCGCCACCGGGCCCATTTCCGGCTGCCATCCGCTGAGTCATAGCTGACGGTCACCGGAGCACCAGGATCCGTCTCAATTAGCAAATCTGCTTTGGACCTATTAAGGGTTCGTGCGGGAGGCGCTGGGTCACCGCGAGTGCGATCCCGCCCGGAACGGCAGCGGAGCGGAACGGCAGCTGGGTGGGGAACGGCCGTGCGGCCGCGCGAGACCAGGCCAGGCCGGCGGGCGCGCCAGGCCGGCCTGGCGGGCGCGTGAGGCCGGACCGGCAGGGTGGCGCTGGCCGGACCGACGGGCGGCGCTGGCCGGCCGGGCAGGCGGCGCTGGCCGGGCGGGCGAAACACGCGTGTAACATGCCGCGCGGGTGTTTCACGGCCCGGAAACACGGCGGGAGGTCGGCCGAAACGCCGCCGGGGGATGGTGTGGGCCAGGCAGGTGCCCTGAGAGGTGGGTCGGATGAAGCTCATCACCGCCGTGATCAAGCCCTTCAAGCTGGATGAGGTGAAGGCTGCGCTGCAGGCCTTCGGCGTGCACGGCATGACAGTCAGCGAGGCGAGCGGGTACGGCCGCCAGCGGGGCCACACCGAGGTGTACCGCGGCGCGGAGTACGAGGTGGACCTTGTCCCCAAGGTCAGGCTGGAGGTGCTCTGCGGCGACGAGGACGCCGACGACCTCATCGACGTCATGGTCAAGGCGGCGCAGACCGGCCGGATCGGGGACGGCAAGGTCTGGTGCGTCCCGGTGGACGTGGTGGTGCGGGTGCGTACCGGCGAGCGTGGCCCGGGGGCGCTCTGAAGGGCAGCCGTCCTGATTCGCGCCGCCGTGCCATACCGGGAGGGCGGGCCGCCACCTTCGGCGCTGACCGTGCCCGGCGCGCTGCCGGGGCAGACCGCTGGCTGGCCTCGCTGCTCGGCAGCGAGGCCGGAGTGGCCCTGGTGGCGGTCGGCGGGTACGGCCGCCGGGAACTGCTGCCCGGCAGCGATCTCGACGTGCTGCTCCTGCACATCGGGCAGCCCGGCGTCTCGGAGCTGGCGGACCGCATCTGGTACCCGATCTGGGACTCCGGCACCCGGCTCGACCACGCGGTGCGCACCCCGCGCGAGGGCCGCGAGGTGGCGCGCGCCGACCTGCGCGCCGCGCTGGGGATGCTCCACGCCAGGCACGTGGCCGGCGACCCCGGCCTCACCGGCGAGCTCCGCCTCGGCGTGCTGGCGGACTGGCGGTCGGCGGCTGGCACCCGGCTGGCCGAGCTCCAGGCCTCCCGCACCGAGCGCGCCGAGCGCAGCGGTGAGCTCGCCTTCCTGCTCGAGCCCGACCTCAAGGAGGCCAGAGGAGGGCTGCGCGACGCTGGCGCGATCCACGCGGTCGCCGCCGCGTGGGTGGCGCCGGGACCGGGGCCGCGCGTGCGCGCCGCGCAGGAGTTCATCCTCGACACCAGGCATGCGCTGCACGAGGTGACCGGCCGCAGCACCGACCGGCTGGTGCTGCAGGAGCAGGACGAGGTGGCGCGGGTGCTCGAGCTGGCCGACGCCGATGTGCTGCTGCGCCGCCTGGCGGGAGCCGGGCGCACCGTCGCTTACGCGCTGGACCAGTCGTTCCGGCAGGCCCAGCGCAGCAGGGGCAGCGGCCCGGGCGCCGGGCGGGCGCGATCCGGGGTGCGCGGTGCTGGCCTGCCCGGTGCTGGCTTGCGCGGTGCTGGCTTGCCCGGTGCTGGCTTGCGCGGTGCCGGCCTGCCGGGTGGCGGGGCCGGCGGGCGGGGCCTTCCCCCGGTCAGCGCCCATCGCCGCCCGCTGGCCGATGGCCTGGTCGAGCAGGACGGCGAGGTGGTGCTGGCCCGGTCCGCCGATCCGGCCCGCGATCCGGTGCTGCCGCTGCGGGCGGCGGCAGCGGCCGCCCAGGCGGGGCTCGCGCTGGCGCCGCGGGTGCTGGCCCGGCTGGCCGGGTGCCCGCCGCTGCCGGTGCCCTGGCCCGGTGAGGCACGGGACGCTCTCGCCGCGCTGCTCGGCGCCGGGCA
Organism: Streptosporangiaceae bacterium; assembly: GCA_035518495.1. Lineage (GTDB taxonomy): Bacteria > Actinomycetota > Actinomycetes > Streptosporangiales > Streptosporangiaceae > UBA9676. The sequence goes on along the minus strand of DATIXO010000059.1, from coordinate 1,976 downwards.
CGCCGCGATCGGCGTCTGGGAGGCGCTGGACCAGGAGGAACTCATCACCCGCCTGCTGCCGGACTGGGAGCGGGTGCGCAACCGCCCGCAGCGCAACCCGCTGCACACCTTCACCGTGGACCGCCACCTGGTCGAGACGGCGGCCCACGCCGCCGCGCTCACCAGGACCGTGGCCAGGCCCGACCTGCTGCTGATCGCCGCCCTGCTGCACGACATCGGCAAGGGCTGGCCCGGCGACCACCGGCTGACCGGTGAGGTGGTCGCGCGGGACACCGCGGCCCGGCTGGGGCTGGCGGAGGCCGACGCGGGCCTGGTCGCCGGGGCGGTGCGCCATCACCTGCTGCTGCCACAGACCGCGACCCGCCGTGACCTCGACGATCCGGTGACGGTCGCGCAGGTGGCGCAGGCCATCGGGAGCCGGCCGCTGCTGGAACTGCTCCACGCGCTGGCGATCGCCGATGGCCAGGCCACCGGCCCGGCCGCCTGGAACGACTGGAAGGCGGGCCTGGTGAGCGAGCTGGTGCGGCGGACCGGCGCGGCGCTGGGCGGCGAGCCGCCACCGGCCCCGCTCCCGCTGCGCGCCGATCAGGCCGGGCTCGCCGCCCGCGGCGAGCCCGCGGTCATGATGAGCGGACCGGAGGTGACGGTGGTCGCGCCCGACCGCCCCGGCCTGCTGTGGCAGGCCGCCGGGGTGCTCGCCTCCCACCGGCTGGCGGTCCGTTCGGCGAACGCGACCTCATGCGGGGATATGGCGGTCACCGCCTTCATCGTTGCGCATCACTATGGTGAACCGCCGGATGCGGCGCTGGTCACCGGTGACCTGCGGCGAGCGCTGGCCGGCCAGCTGGACGTGGCCGGGCGGCTGGCGCAGCGGGAACGGGTGGCGCCCCGGCCCCCGGCCGCGGTGGCGCCGCCCACGGTCACGCTGGTCGACGGCGCCTCCGACACCGCCACCGTGGTGGAGGTGCGGGCGCACGACGCCCCTGGGCTGCTGTGGCGGGTCGGCCGCGCGCTCGGGGAGTGCGGCCTTGACGTCCGCTCGGCCCGGGTGGAGACGCTGGGCGCCGAAGCGGTGGACGTCTTCTACGTGCTGGACGCCAGCGGCCAGCCGGTGAAAGACGCGGGGACCCGCGGCAAGATCGCCGCAGAGGTCCTGAGCGCGCTGGCTGGATAGCACGGGCCGGGCGGCTCTCCTGGGCAGGCAGGCGCGCCGGACCTGGAAGGCACCCCGGCCGGGGTGGGCGCCGGGCAGGAAGGTGCGCCGGGCATGGTCGCGGCATCCCGGGCGCGGGCCCGCACCGGATAGCCTTGTACGCGTGTTCGAGACTCTCTCCGACCGGCTGACCCAGGTCTTCTCCTCGCTGCGCGGACGGGGCAGGCTGTCGGCTGCCGACATCGATGCGACCCTGCGCGAGATCCGCATCGCGCTGCTGGAGGCGGACGTCGCCCTGCCGGTGGCCAGGGAGTTCACCGCCCGGGTGAAAGAGCGCGCCTCCTCGGCCGAGGTGTCCGCGGCGCTCAACCCGGCGCAGCAGGTCATCAAGATCGTCCACGAGGAACTCGTCACCATCCTCGGTGGAGAGGCGCGGCGGCTGCGTTTTGCGAAAAACCCGCCGACGGTCATCATGCTGGCCGGCCTGCAGGGATCGGGTAAGACCACGCTGGCCGCGAAGCTGGCGCGCTGGCTGCGCGAGCAGGGCAACACGCCGCTGCTGGTCGCGGCGGACCTGCAGCGGCCGAACGCGGTACAGCAGCTCCAGGTGGTGGGCGAGCAGGCGGGGGCGCCGGTATTCGCGCCGGAGCCGGGCAACGGCGTCGGCGACCCGGTCGACGTCGCGCGCCGGTCGCTGGAGGAGGCGCGGCACCGCCTGCACAACGTCGTCATCATCGACACCGCCGGGCGGCTGGGCATCGACGAGGAGATGATGCGCCAGGCCGCGGCGATCAGGGACGCGACCGACCCGGACGAGATCCTG
>DATIXO010000058.1:0-6323 GCA_035518495.1 Streptosporangiaceae bacterium | reverse complement strand
CCCCTGGTGTCCCCGTCGGGGATGAAGCAGACATCGTGGCTGTCCGGCTTGTCCGCCACGGCCAGCCCCCGCCCCGCCGCCTCGGCCCTGACCTCCGCCTTGGTGGACCCGCCGAGCGGGAACAGCGCCCGGTCAAGCTGGCCGCGGTTCAGCACCGCCAGCACGTACGACTGGTCCTTGGCAGCATCCACGCTGCGCCGCAGCCGCCCCTCCGCGAGCCGCGCGTGGTGCCCGGTGCACACCGCGTCGAACCCAAGCGCCACCGCCCGGTCGAGCACCGCCGCGAACTTGATCTTCTCGTTGCATCGCAGACACGGATTCGGAGTCCGCCCTTCCGCGTACTCCGAAACAAAATCCGCCACGACATCGCGGTCAAAACGCTCCGCCATGTCCCACACATAGAACGGGATCCCGATCACGTCAGCCGCCCGCCGCGCATCGCGCGCATCCTCCAGCGTGCAGCACCCCCGCGCCCCCGACCTGTACGACTGCGGGTCGGGCGACAGCGCCAGATGCACCCCGGTCACCTCATGCCCGGCGTCCACCGCCCGCGCGGCAGCCACCGCGGAGTCCACCCCGCCCGACATGGCCGCCAGCACCCGCACCGCAGTCACCCTCCAACGAATTCTCGCCTCTTCAGCCTATTCGCCCACGTGACCGTCACATCTTCTCTGCCGGACCGTGAGGCCGGGGCCGCACCCCCTGCGGCTGGCCGGAGACGGCATCCGGTTCCCGCCATCGGCCCGGGGCGCGCGGGTCAGTGGACCCGGTCCGTCACGCTACGCCTTCGGGTGCACGACCTCGGCCTCCGACGAGGCTGGGCCGAGAGACACGTGGCCGGTGCCCCTCGTCATGCGTCAGGATTTGTTGGCGCGGCGGGCGCGTTCTACAGCCTCGGCGATGACCGCGCCGAGGGCTTCGACATCGGCCTCGGTGGAGGTGGAGCCGAGGCTGAAGCGGAGGGAGCCGCGGGCCCGGGCCTCGTCGGCGCCCATGGCGAGGAGGACGTGGCTGGGCTGGGCCACGCCAGCGGTGCAGGCCGAGCCGGTGGAGCAGGCGATGCCCTTGGCGTCGAGCAGCATGAGCAGGGCGTCGCCCTCGCAGCCCGGGAAGGAGAAATGGGCGTTGCCGGGCAGCCGGCCGGGGCCGGGCGGGGCCCCGTTGAGTATGGCGTCGGGCACAGCCGCGAGGACGCGCCCGATGAGCTCGTCGCGGAGGGAGGCCAGCCGCGCCGCTTCCTCCTGCCGCCGCTTGACAGCGGTCTGGGCGGCGATGGCGAACGCCGCGATCGCTGGCGCGTCGAGGGTGCCGGACCGCACGTCCCGCTCCTGGCCGCCGCCATGCAGCACCGGCACCGGCTCGATGCCGCGGGCGAGCAGCAGCGCGCCGACGCCCACCGGCCCGCCGATCTTGTGGCCGGTGATGGTGAGCGCGTCCACCCCGCTGGCGGCGAAGTTCACCGGCACCTGCCCGGCCGCCTGCACCGCGTCGGTGTGGAAGGGGATCTGATGCTCGCGGGCGACCGCGGCGAGTTCCGCGATCGGCTGGATCGTCCCCACCTCGTTGTTGGCCCACATGACGCTGACCAGTGCCACCGCGCCGGGATCGGGAGCGATGGCCCCGCGCAGCGTCTCCGGCGGCAGCAGGCCGGCCGCGTCGACCGGGAGCCACCCGACGTCCGCCGCCTCGTGGCTGGCCAGCCACTGCGCCGAGTCGAGTACCGCGTGATGCTCGATCGTGGTGACCAGCACCCGGCGCCGCCGGGTGCCCACGGCGTGGCGGGCCCAGTACAGGCCCTTCACCGCCAGGTTGTCGGCCTCGGTCCCGCCGCTGGTGAAGACCACCTCGCTGGGCCGCGCGCCGTAGGCGTCGGCGACCCGCTCGCGTGACTCCTCCACCACCCGGCGGGCCCGCCGCCCGGCGTTGTGCAGGGACGAGGGGTTGCCGAGGTGGGCGAGCTCGGCCGTCATCACGGCGATCGCTTCGCCGATCATCGGCGTGGTCGCCGCGTGGTCCAGGTACACCAGGCAGTCCTGCCTGCGACCCGGGCCTCCGGCCTCACTCCCTGAGTACCCCATGACGGCCACCAAGCCTAGCTGTAATTCCAGGTGAGCGGGCGGGCGCGGCACCCGGCAGCGGACCCCTGCCGGGGTCAGGATTCCCGGTGCCGGGCGATCTCGTCGGTGAGCTGGGGGACGACGTTGAACAGGTCGCCGACGACCCCGAAGTCGGCCAGCTCGAAGATGGGCGCCTCGGGGTCCTTGTTGATCACCATGATGGTCTTGGAGGTCTGCATCCCGGCGCGGTGCTGGATCGCGCCCGAGATGCCCACCGCCAGGTAGAGCTGGGGCGAGACGGTCTTGCCGGTCTGCCCGACCTGGAACTGGTGCGGGTACCAGCCGGCGTCGGTGGCGGCCCGCGAGGCCCCGACCGCGGCGCCGAGGGAGTCGGCGAGCTTCTCGATCAGCGCGAAGTTCTCGGCGTTGCCGACCCCGCGGCCGCCCGAGACCACGATCGCCGCCTCGGTCAGGTCCGGCCGCTCACCGCGCTCCGCCGCCACCCGCTCGGTGATGCGCGCCGCCCTGGCCGCCTCGCTCAGCCCGGCCCCGGCCGACTCCAGCGTGGCCGCGCCCGCGGCGGGCTCGGGGGCGGCGGAGTTCGGCCGCACCGCCACGATCGGCGTGCCGCTCCGCACGCGTGATTTCACGATGATGGCGCCGCCGAAGATGGACTGCTCGGCCACCGGGCCCGTGCCGTCGTCCGCCGGGACCAGGTCCACCGCGTCGGTGAGCACGCCCGAGGAGATCTTGATCGCGAGCCGCCCGGCGATCTCCTTGCCCTCGGCCGTGGCCGCGACCAGGATGGCGGCCGGCTCCAGCCGGCCGGCCAGCGACGCGAGCACCTCCGCGGCCGGGGCGGCCACGTAGTCGTCCACGCCCTCGCCGTCCGCCACGTAGACCTTGGCAGCGCCGAACTCGGCCAGCCGCTCCCGCCCGGCGTCCGCGCCGCCGCCCAGCCAGACCACGGCGGGCTCGCCGAGCCGCCGGGCCAGGGTCAGCAGCTCGAGGGTGACCTTCTTGACTGTCTCGCCGGAGTGCTCGGCGAGCACGAGGACCTCAGCCATGAACTCCCACGCCCTCCCGGTCAGATGAACTTCTGGGTGGCGAGGAACTCGGCGGCCTTGACGCCGCCGTCGCCGTCGTCCTTGACGATCGTGCCGGCCTGCCGGGGGGGCCGCTTGGCGAAGCTGACCACCTCGGTCGCGGCGGCGCCCAGGCCCACCTGGCCGGGGTCGAGCCCCAGCTCGGCCAGGCCGAGGATCTCGACCGGCTTCTTCTTGGCCGCCATGATCCCCTTGAAGGACGGGTAGCGCGGCTCGTTGATCTTCTCGACCACGCTGACCACCGCGGGCAGGGCCGCCTCGACCTTGTCGTAGCCGTACTCGGTCTGGCGCTGGATCGAGATCGCGGACCCGTCGGTCTCGACCTTGCTCGCCAGCGAGAGCTGCGGGACACCGAGCCGCTCGGCCAGCATCGCGGCCATCACGCCCATCCGGGCGTCCGTCGACTCCGAGCCGAGGATGACCAGGTCGAATCCGATCCGGCCGAGGACGGTGGCCAGCACCAGCGAGGTGGCCAGCGCGTCGGACCCGGCGAGTGAGTCGTCGGCCAGGTGGACCGCCTTGTCGGCGCCCATGGACAGGGCCTTGCGGATGGACTCGCTGGCCTTGTCCGGGCCCATCGACACGATGGTCACCTCGCCCCCGTGCGCCTCGGCGAGACGCAGGCCCTCCTCGATCGCGTATTCGTCGAGCTCGTTGATGACGCCGTCGGGCGATGCGCGGTCAAGCCGTGAGTCCTCCGCCCGCAGGGTGCGTTCCGCCCATGTGTCGGGGACCTGCTTCATGCAGACGACGATATTCATGACCGGCGGCCGACCTCCTGCCCTCTGCTTCCGCGACCGGGTACCCGGCAACTCCGGGCACCGTCAAGACTGCCAAATACCGCGGCCAGGCGCAGCCCCGGGGTGCCTTCCCCCGGAGCGGCCGGGGATGCCTCCCCCCGGGGGGCGGCCGCCTGCGCCACGCCCAGCCCGTGACACCCCACATGTTACTGGCAGGTAGCTTACCGGCCAAGGCGCTGCTCGGCCGCGTCGACCACGTTGGCGAGCAGCATCGCCCGGGTCATCGGCCCGACCCCGCCAGGCATCGGCGCCAGGTAGCCGGCCACCTCCGCGACCTCCGGCGCGACGTCGCCCACCAGCCCGGCGTCGGTCCGGGTGATGCCCACATCCAGCACCGCGGCCCCGGGCTTGACCATGTCAGCGGTGAGCAGCCCGGGCCGCCCGGCCGCCACCACCACGATGTCGGCCCGCCGGGTGTGCCCGGGCAGATCCTTGGTCCCGGTGTGGGTGAGGGTGACCGTCGCGTTCTCGCTGCGCCTGGTGAGCAGCAGGCCCAGCGCCCGCCCGACGGTGATCCCGCGTCCGACCACCGTCACGTCGGCGCCCGCGATCTGGACGCCGTAGCGGCGCAGCAGCTCCACGATCCCGCGGGGCGTGCACGGCAGCGGCCCCGGCTCGCCCAGGACGAGCCGCCCCAGGCTGACCGGGTGCAGGCCGTCGGCGTCCTTGGCCGGGTCCATCCGCTGCAGCACCCGGTGCGCGTCGAGGCCGGGCGGCAGCGGAAGCTGCACGATGTACCCCGTGCACGCGGGGTCCGCGTTCAGCTCGTCGATCACCGCCTCCACCTGCTCCTGGGTGGCGTCGGCCGGCAGGTCGCGGCGGATGCTGGCGATGCCCACCTGCACGGAGTCACGGTGCTTGCCCGCCACGTAGGCATGGCTGCCCGGGTCGTCACCGACCAGCACGGTGCCCAGGCCGGGCACGACGCCCGCCCGCGCGAGCGCCGCCACCCGCCGGGCGAGATCCTCCCTGATCGCCGCGGCGGTCGCCTTGCCGTCGAGAATCACGGCCGTCATCGGGCGCCTCCCGCCCGCGCCGCCGCACCTGCCCGGATGCTCATGAAACCCCTCTCGGATCGCCAGTGCTTGCCGTGTGTGGAAGACCGGTGCCGCCGTCAGTGGAAGAAGTGACGGGCGCCGGTGAAGTACAGGGTGATCCCCTCGTTCTGCGCGGCCTGCACCACCTCGTCATCCCGGACCGACCCGCCGGGCTCAACGACGGCACGCACCCCCGCACCGGCGAGCACCTTGAGGCCGTCGGCGAAGGGGAAGAATGCGTCGCTGGCGGCGGCCGCCCCGATGGCGCGCTCCTTGCTGCGGGTCACCGCGAGCCGGGCCGCGTCCACCCGGTTGACCTGCCCCATGCCGACCCCCACCGTGGCGCCGTCCATGGCGATCAGGATGGCATTGGACTTCACGCTCCGGCAGGCGCGCCATGCGAAGGCCAGGTCGGCGATGGTCTCGTCGGAGGCCGGCGGCCCGGCCTTCAGCTCCCAGCTGGCCGGATCGTCTCCGGGCGCGTCGAGCAGGTCGGCGGACTGCATGAGCAGGCCGCCGTCCAGCTGGCGCCACTCGGTTCGCGCCGCCGGGCGCGCGGGTGGCGGGCAGGCCAGCAGCCGCAGGTTCTTCTTCGCCGTGAGCAGTTCGCGGGCGGCGGGCCCGAAGCCGGGCGCGACCACCACCTCGGTGAAGATGTCGGCGATCTGGGCGGCGAGGTCCCGCGTCACCTCGCCGTTGACCGCGATGACCCCGCCGTAGGCCGATACCGGGTCGCAGGCGTTCGCCTTGCGGTGTGCCTCGGCCAGGTCGGCCCCGATCGCGATCCCGCACGGGTTGGCGTGCTTGATGATCGCAACGCATGGCTCGGTGAACTCGAACGCGGCCCGCCAGGCCGCCGCCGCGTCCACGTAGTTGTTGTACGACATCGCCTTGCCGTGTACCTGCTCCGCCCCGGCGATGCCGGGTGGCCCAGTGGTCCCGGCGTACAGGGCGGCGCGCTGGTGCGGGTTCTCGCCGTAGCGCAGCACCTCCCGCCGGGTCCAGAGCGCGGCGACCACGTCCGGCCAGCCGGTCTGCTCGGCGGTGCCGTCGGGCGCATAGACCGAGGCGAACCAGGAGGCGACGGCGGCGTCGTAGGCGGCGGTGCGCGCGAACGCCTGGGCCGCGAGACGGCGCCGCTGCGCCAGCGTGAACCCTCCGGCGGCGACCGCCTCGGCCGCGGCCGGGTACATCGACGGGTCGGTGAGCACGGCGACATTGGCGTGGTTCTTGGCCGCGGCGCGGACCATGGCCGGGCCGCCGATGTCGATCTGCTCCACACACTCCTGCGGCGGGGCGCCGCTGCCCGCGGTCTGCTCGAAC
>DATIXO010000057.1:0-12892 GCA_035518495.1 Streptosporangiaceae bacterium | reverse complement strand
CGTTGATCGCGATGGCATCGGGGTCGGCGCCGACCGTGATCGGCGTGCCTGGGGTGTTGGTGGTGGTATCGATCGGGGTGACCGTGTCGTTCCCGACGTTGGCGACGTAGGCGGTCGTCCCGGCGATCGCGATGGCATCGGGGTCGGCGCCGACCGTGATCGGCGGGCCGGCGGTTCCGGCGCCGGTGGCGGTCGTGATCGGGGTTACCGTCCCCGAGCCCCTGTTGACGACGTAGGCGGTCCCATCCGCCGCGAGCGCGATGGCCACGGGGTGCTTGCCGACCTGGATCGGGTTGCCGGCGGTGTTGGTTGCGGTTGTGACAGGAACCACCGTGTCATCCCCAGCGTCGACGACGTAGGCGGTCGGGATCGGCGGCGGCGGCAACGTGATGGCCCCCCCGCCGCCTGGGACCGTGACCGGCGGGCCGGCGGAGTTGTCGGCGGTCGCGATCGGGGTTTCGGTGCTGTCACCGCTGTTGGCGACGTAGACAGTGCCGCCGTCCGGCGTGATCGCGATTTGCTCGGGCTGGCTTCCGACGTTGATCGCCGTGCCGGGGGTGCCGGTGTCGGCCGCGATCGGGGTCACCGTGTTGTCCCCGTAGTTTGCGACGTAGACGGTGTTGCCGTTCGGGGTAATCGCGATGCCCTCGGGCTGGGTTCCGACCTGGATCGCCGTGCCGGCGGTGCCGGTGGCGGTGGTGATCGGGGTCACCGTGCCCGAGTCAAGGTTGGCGGTGTAGACGGTCGAGCCGTCCGGCGCGATCGCGATGGCAACGGGCTTGCTGCCGACCGGGATCGGCGTGCCGACGGTGGGCGGGCTGGTGGTCAAATCAATAGGGGTCACCGTCCCCGAGACCACGTTGTTGGCGACGTAGGCGGTCCTGCCATCCGGCGTGATCGCGATGGCCGCGGGCTCGCTTCCGACCTCGATCGGCGTGCCGGGGGTGTTGGTGGCGGTGTCGATCGGGTACACCGTGCCGTCGTAGCAGGCGACGTAGACGGTCTTGCCGTCCGGCGTGATCGCGATGGCGTGCGGGTAGTGTCCGACCGGGATCGGCGTGCCGGCGGTGTTGGTTGCGGTGTCGATCGGGGTCACCGTGCCGGAGCCGTCGTTGGCGACGTAGACGGTCGTGTTGTCCGGCGTCTCCGCCAGGGCAACCGGGTCCTTTCCGACCGGGATCGGCGTGGCGGGCAGGCCGGTGGCGGTGTCGATCGGGGTCACCGTGTCCGAGTGCAGGCCGCCCGCGACGTAGGCGTAAACGGGGTTCGGGTCTGCCAACGCGTCGTGCAGCCGGGGCTGGATCGTGGTCCACCCCAGGGCGCCGCTGGCCGGCGACGCAGGCCGCGACGCCAGCGCCGCCTGTGCCTGGCTTAGCGATCCGATGACCATGGCAAGCATGGTCAGGATGAGCGCGAGTTTCTTGCGCATGATCCCGTCCCCCGACGCAGGAGTTCATACCAATAGAAAGCCGGGACAACGGGCCGTCGTCCCGCACAGGCCGATGACCTGTCCCCGCGTTTATCACCCAAGTATTGATCAAACTGCTCGGCCCAACAAGGGGCAGCGGCGGATTTCTTTCGTCCGCTAAAATCGTGCGGCCGTCATTTCTACCAAGGCGTCAAGAACTTTCTGCCAGGTCGGCAACAAAAGCACGGACATGACCGCCGTACCCGTTTATAACCAGCGTGCCTGCATATATCAGCGCGGCAGGCGCATTACGCTCGGACGCGCGAATCCGCAGCCGCCTGAGTGGTTATCGCCATTCATCCCTGATGGGCAGACGTGGTCGTCTCCAATCGCACGTGCCGTGGCCGATTCAGCTGCGGCATGCCGCTCGCCTGCCGATTCGGGCCCGCTCGCCTGCCGATTCGGGCCCGCTCGCCGACCGTGGTGGTGGCCTCGGCGGGCCCGGCCCCGCGCTGGCGTTCGGCTGGCTGCGTCCAGGATCGGCATGCCCCGTCCGCCGAGGCCCTCGGCGCGAGCACCGGGCCACCTGTTCGCTTCGACAACCGGCCCGCGTGGGCGTCAGGCCGGCGTGATCTGCAGTTCAGCTACCACACGCTCAACGCCTGGAGCGCCTTGTCGTGGGAGCGGCTGGCCGACTGGACCACGGCCGGCGAGCTGGCCGGGGTGCTCGTCAGCTTCTACGGGCTCACCCCGTACCGCGGCGGCCCTGGACATCGTCCGCGTCTTGGCCGCGTGCGCCGGCGCTGGGCTGCTCGAGGTCGCGGAACCCCGGCATGGGGAATCCGCGCGTAGCGTGCCGAGCATCAGATCCACGGCCTCGTCCATGCGGGCCCAGTCGCCCGGGCGCCCGAGGTCCCACCCGGGGCGGGCGGCGAGCGCCAGCAGCGTCTCGGGATCCGAGGGCAGCGCCGGCCAGGCCCGCCGGGCTGCCAGCCGGGCCAGCAGGACCGACGCCGGGACCGCGGGCATGGCCATCTCGGTGCGCCAGCGCAGGTAGATCCACCCGCCGAGCGGAGCCGCGCCAGATAGCGGCGGGAGCGGCAGCCGCCACCGGCTCGCGGCCCGGGCCCGCGTCACCGGCTCAGTGGCCGACGGCGGCCGGCGAAGATCGATTGTCCGCGGCCCGCTGTACACCTGGTGGCCGTCGGTTACCACCAGGTCGTCGGCCAGCACCGGGAAACGCCGGGCGGCAAGCGCGGCCAGCAGGCTGCTCTTGCCCGCCCCCCGGCCACCGACGACCGCCCACGCAAGGCCGCCGCAGACGAACGCGCCGGCGTGGTACACCTCGCGGCCGGCCCACCGGTTGAACACCGACGCCGCGGCTCCCAGGTAGGGGTGGACCAGCTCGTCGTCGTCAAGCGGCGGCCCAGTGAATGTCGCGGTGCCCGCACCACGGTCGAGCAGGAGCTGGCGGCCGCGGGGAAGGTCGAGCACGACCCGCCCGGTGCCGACGCAGGCAGGCTCGGGGGGCTGCTGCGCGTAGCCGACGTGGACACGCGGCCCGACCGTGAACCGGGCCGGGACAAGGCCGGCGCCGGTGACACCCGTCAAATGAAGGCCGTAGACCTCGTGGCCGCTGGCCGGTATCACGGCACCACACCGCTGGCGCCAGCGTTCCGCAGCGCCCTACTGGTGGCCGGGAGGGATCCGGACGCAGAATATGCCTGCGGGGGCGAGACCCCCAGCGCGGGAAGCGCGGCCGCGGACCCATGCGCAACTGATGCACCGGCTCCGGCGGCTTCGGTGAGGACATCGACGTCGTAACCGAACCAGTAGCGGCCACCATTGTCGACCGCGAACGTGAAGGCAATATTGACCGAGGCGCCCGGCACCAGACCTCCTGCCGGCAGGGGGACCGAAAGCGTGCTGCCGACGCCGCCCCCCGGGCTGCCGCCGGCCGGGGCGTCCACGCTGAGGTTCTGCACGGTGACCGGATTGCCCCCCACGGTGACCGTACTGGTGGCAGCGGCGGGATCGATGATCCGCAGGGCGGCCGGCTGCGCGGGCTGGCTGGCCACCCCGGGCTCGGGGGCGCCGTTGGCCTCGCTGAGGCTGGTGATGTGGATCTCGGCGGTGGTGAGATCGTCGGTCGAGGTGTTGGTGATGGTCCGCTCCACCGTGAGGAGCCCCGGGGATCCTTTCGTATAGAAGAGGTTGGGGGCGTCCGGGGCCGGCGTGGCAGGATCGAGAAGGACGGATTGGACAGCCCCGTTTGTCTGGCTGGGCGATACCGAGGCGCGGGGAGATGGTGAACCGAGGGCCGATTTGACCCCGCCGACCACGCCACCAGTAGTGGATACCAGGGTGAAGTCCGCCGCGTTGCTGCCGCTGTCGTGCGGCACGCCAGCGACTTCGATACGCACCCAGGCGTACTGGTCAGCCGGCCCAGGCGACGTTTCATCGAAGGCCGGCAACGGGGTGCCGGAGAAGTAACTGGCCGGTGCGCCTGCAGGTCCGACAGCATCGACCACCGTCCCGTCTGGGGCCGTGACCCGCAGGCCGTCCGAGCCGAGGTTAGCGGCGGACTGGTCAGGGCTAGCCGACAGCGAGTAGCCGTCGCCGGCGATGAGGTACGTCTGGTCCGCAGGCAGCACGGGGGCGCTGTCCGGGACGGTGACGGAGGCACCGGAGCCGGCCGCGAGAGTGAAACCGGCCAGGGACACGGCGGCTCCAGTGTTGTACAGCTCGACGTACTGGTCGTTGGCACCGTCCGGGCCGGACAGGCGGAACTGGCTGATGACCACCTCGCCGCTGTAGGCGTTGACTTGCACCCCGACCGGCGTGGACGTGCCCGGTGCGTACGTCGCGTCGCCGCTGTAGTTGGCCGTAACCGCGTTGGTGCCGAACGCCGGGAGGCTCGCCGTCAGCGCCGCGGTGCCTCCCGACAGGGCAGTCGTTCCGAGAGTGACGGCCTGGCCGCTTTGCGGGCCGGTCGACAGCAGATCCGTGAAGGTCACCGACCCGGACGCATCAGCTGGCGTCATCGTGGCGGTGAGAGTGACCGGCGTCCCGAAGCTCACCGAGGCCGCTGACGCGGTGAGGGTGACAGTCGCGGCCGTTGTACCACCTTGCGATGACGCTGCGGACACCGGTGGCGCCAGCACTGCCTGGGTCGCGGCGCAACCTCCTGCCATCAGCGCAAGCGCTGAACCGGCTGCCGCACATTGCCTCAGCACGCCGGGTGGCACGGCCCCGCGCGCTACCACCCCGAGCCACGGATGCCCCCCGGTCCGGGACACCACTTTCCCGCCCCATCTCCTGCCCCCGATCAACACCCGCTCCCCCGTTCCTGATCGGCCATTGCCCTGAAAACGGGCACTGCCCGCATTTTCCTCTTATAGCGGCCGCCCGCGCAGACACCTATTATGCGCGAGCTTAGCGGGCGCAGTTTCATCCCTTCCCCGGAAGACCGCAGAGGAAACGGCAACCATTCAGCGGTGCCGCCGAAGTATTGACGGCGATCACCTGAAGAGCAGATCGCTTGTGGCCGATGTCCCGGCCAGCACGCGGCCCGTTGAGCGCGATATCCGTAGGCGCGTTGAACAGGCTTGCCCCGTCGGCCCAATCGGCTGGCTGCGGCAGCCACATTGACGCCTGGCGGTGCGGAAAAAAGGCGACGCCGGTTTACGCTGAGGTTGGCGCGCCCGGACAGAACGTCGTTTGCGCCCCCGGGCGGAGCCATCGGCACGGGATGCCGCCGATGACCGCCCGGCGGTCGTCCCCAGTGCGCAGCCCAGCCCAGGGAACGCGATCGCGCTGGTAACCGCCCGACGTGGAAGAGCCCGGTACGGCCACCATCATCATTAGGGTTGCGCCGTCTAGCAGCGTCGCTGCTGGACCGGCTGGACCCCTGTCATCATGCGTCGGGCCGTCAGCATGCGTCGGGCCGGGACCATTTCTGACCTATTGTTCAACTTCCTCCGGCCCGGCACCAGCGAAAGCGCATTCGTCTTCCACCGCCTGTTCCTTCGGCCGCGCCAGATTTCCTGCGGAAGGCTACCTAGTACTGCTGCAGGGACCCGACGTCTCCAGCGCCGCCGACGCCATCGTCGGGCCCCGGCGTCCCGCCTAGGGTGAGTTCGCGCAGCGTGCCTAGGTATGTCACGCGCGGGGAATCGTAGTGACCATCAGGCCGGGCGTCGGCTGCCTCTTTCGGCTCACCTGGGACTCTTTTGCCAGCCACTCGTTTGGTCCTCTCATCTAACTAAACGCGATCACGCTATCACTACCCGTATTGGCAAGGTTAGTATCACCGCATGAAACCCAACCTTGGGCTGGCGGCTCGCACGCTGGCCCTGGATCTGGCTACCGGCGAGGTGGTCAGAGGCATGGACGCGGCAGGCATCGACTGCATGGTCCTCAAGGGCCCGGCCATGGCGCACCGCCTCTACGCGGACGCGCCGGGCTGCCGTAACTACGGCGACATCGATCTGCTGGTGGCGCCCTGGCATTTCGGCGACGCTGGCCGGGTGCTGGCCTCGCTGGGCTTCGAGGATCAGTTGCCCGGGATCCGGGCCAGCGAAACCGCCCGGATGCAGGGGCACCCGTGGCGCCGTCACGGCGCCGCCCACATCGTGGTGGACCTGCACCGGGGATTCCACAACGTTGCCGACTGGCCGGCCTGGTGGGACCTGCTGAGCGCCCGCCGCGAGGTGCTCGTGGTCGAGGGCCAGCCGGTGGCGATCCCCGACCAGGCCGGATGCGCCTTGGTCGCCGCCCTGCACGCCTCGACCTCGAACTCAGGGGGCAAGGCTCTGGAGGATCTTCGACGGGCGCTGCGGCTCTTCGACGACGACGTCTGGCGGCAGGCGGCGGGCCTGGCCGGTTCGGTAGATGCGGGCGGCGCGTTCGCCGCCGCCCTGTGCCGGCACAGCGCCGGGGCTGAGCTTGCCACCCGTCTCGGCCTGACCGTCACCGATCCCGTCGCGTGGTTTCGGGCCACGTCCCGCGCGCGAGGGACGGGTTCCCTCAGCCTCGTGCTGGAACCGGGTACCTGGGCGGCCCGCGCCCAGCGCCTGCGCGACGTTGCTTTCCCGTCGGCGGCGGTCTTCGCCGGGCGCTGGCCCACCGCCCGGCGGGGCCGGGCCGGGCTGGCTGCCGCCCACCTGGGCCGGCTCTGCGTTAGCGTCACCCGTCTCCCGCAGCTCCTGCTGGCCTGGCGCAGGACCTCCCGCGCGCCGCGGCGCCGCGGCGCCGTCGCCCGTGAGCTTCCCCCTCCTAGGGCTCGTCGCCCACTCCGGGTCCGCGCCAAGACGGCGGCGAGAACCACTTGGTGGACGTTGCGGACGTGGTGGCAGGTCCACCGGCGGCTGGCCTCCGGGCGGTGGGAAAGCGGCGCGCTGCCGGTCACCACCGGGCCGGCCGGAACTTCGAGGCCGCATTCGGGGCGGGCTGCTCACCTCGTCCTCGCGTGTTGCCGGGCGACCTGCCTGGAGACGGCGCTCATCCGCCAGGCCCGCGCCGCCGGTGCGGGCGCCGCGATCGATGTCGTCGTCGGGGTGACGGCGCCGGCCAGTGGCTTCCGCGCCCACGCCTGGCTCGACGGTGACCGGGTCGATCCGGGGTTCGTGGAATTGTTGCGATACCCGGCGGCGACGGCGGAACCTGGCCGGTGCCGTCCCTCCGCCTGATGGCCACCTTCGCTCATTCACCGCGGTCACGCGCCGGCACCGGCCGCGACGCGGCGCCCGCCATCGAGGTTCGCGGGCTGACCCGCCGCTTCCGCGGCGCGGCGGTGCTGCAGCGGATCGACCTGACGATCGGCCGCGGTGAGCGAGCCGGGGTCTGGGGACCCAACGGCTCCGGCAAGACCACCCTCCTGCGGTGCCTGGCCGGCACGCTCACCCCGTCGGAGGGCCACGCCCTCGTCCTCGGCCACCCGCCGGGATCACGCGAGGCGCGTCACGCCCTCGGTGTCTGCCTCGGGCAGGAACGGGCGTTCTACGGACGGCTGTCGGGCCGGGAGAACCTGCTGTTCGCGGCACGACTGCGGATGCGCCCGCGGCACGCCGCCCTTGCCGTGGCCGCCATCTGCGACGAGCTGGCGCTGGGTCCGTTCGCCGGACGACCGGTCGAGCGGTGCTCGGCTGGCATGCGGGCCCGGCTGGCCCTGGGACGAGCGCTGCTCGGCCAGCCAGAGGTGATCTTGCTGGACGAGCCGGCCCGGTCCCTCGACGACCCGGCCAGCCAGCTGGTGCAGGCGGCGCTCGCCCGCCGGCCCGAACTCACGGTTGTCGTCGCCTCCCCCCGCCGCGACGACCTGACCTGGTGCTCCCACGTCATCGACCTGGGAGGGACGACTGCGCAGCGGCAGGAAGCCCATGACCCGGCAAAACGGTGACCGTGGACGAGCACGCTGGCGAGCTGTCGCTATCGGCGCCCAGGCCGGCCCGGATGCCGGGCGCCGCATCCGCTGTCCTGGCGCTCGTACGGCGGGATCTCGCCCAGCGGCGGATCGTCAAGTTCGCCGTGGCAGCAGACCTTGTCTTCGGAGCGCTCAACCTCCTCGTCTTCGAGTTCATCGGCCGCGTCCTGCGCGACCCGGCACCGGGATCGGTGACCCGGGCCGGCGGCTATTTCTCCTACGCATCGGTGGGCATCGCCTTCTTCCTTGTCATCCAGACCGCGACCACCAGCATCACCCGCCAGCTTCGCGAGGAACAGCACAGCGGAACACTCGAGCTCACCGTGGCGCAGCCGGTCGGTTCAGGGTCCCTGGCCTTGGGGCTGGCCGGCTTCCCGTTCCTGTTTGCCACCTTGAGAGCGCTCATCTACCTCCTCCTCGCCGCCGCCCTGGGCCTCGGGACATCGCACGCCAACTGGGCCGGAGTGCTCGTGGTCCTCGCCGCCGCCGCCCCCACCATGGCCGCCATCGGCATCGTGCTGGCAGCAGCGGCGGTGGTGGCCGACCGCGGTGACGTGCTCGGACGCTTCGCCGCTTTCGGCCTGGCATTCCTGTCCGGCGCCTACTTCCCCGTGAGCGAACTCGCCCCGCCGGTGCGCGCCCTAAGCGCCGCGCTCCCGACCCGCGTCGCCCTGGACGGTCAGCGGGCCGCACTCGCCGGCGCGCCCTGGTGGCCGGCAGCCACCGCCCTGGTGATTTTCGACCTCGCGACCCTGCCGGTGGCGGTGGCAATCTTCGCCGGATCGCTGCGCTGGGCCCGCCGGCATGGCCGCCTCACCCGGGGGTGAAGCGGACAGCGTCCCGGCGGCCTGCGGCCTGGCGACCAGCCGCGGCCCGCACCTGACGCAGGACCCGGAGGTTTGAGGTTAACGAGGCATTCGCCAGCGTGGTGCTCGCCTGGCAGCGCGAGACAGGCGCCGATCCTGCCAAGCTGAACGTGCGTGGAGGCGTTATCGCTCTCGGCCACCCGCTGGGCGCGAGCGGCGCTCGGATCATGACAACCCTCGTGCATGCCATGCCTACCCCGGGCCGCGCACCAGGCCGGGTCGGGTGCCGCCCACCCAGTCAGGGCGGCGAGGGCCACGGCGCCGTTGAGCTCGACCACCGGGGAGCCGGTGAGTCCGGCCAGCAGCCGGTACAGGTCGGCGACCTGCGGCCAGTCGATCCGCTCGGCGGCCTGCAGCGACGCGATCGCGGCCTGGATGACGTAGCCGCCGCGGCCGCCCAGCGCGGCCGCCCGGCCGAGCACCGCCCGTCCCGCCGCGATCTGCGGGTGGTCCCACAGCGATCGGTCCTGGTCCTCAAGCAGCACCAGATCCTCGCCGCAGAACCGGGCCCGACGCCGGGCGTGGTGGATCATCATCAGCGCCAGCAGCCCGTGCGCCTCCGGCTCGTCTGGCATGAGCGCGGCGAGCACCCGCCCCAGCCGGATCGCTTCGGCGCCGAGGTCGACCCGGCCGCTGTAACCCTCGTTGTAGATCAGGTAGATGACGGCCAGCACCGCATCGAGGCGGTCCGGCAGCAGGTGCGCGGCGGGAACAGCGAACGGGATCCCGGTCGCCTTGATCTTGGCCTTAGCGCGGGACAGGCGGCGCCCCGGCCCGGGTCCGCCGGCCCTGCGGCGCCGGCGGCCTCCGCGGCGGGCAGGTCGAAGGTGCCTGCAAACACCCCTAGGAGGGCGAACAGCGCCTGCTCGCGGGCAGACAGCAGATCGAAGCTCCAGTCCAGTGTGCTTCGCAGTGTCCGCTGCCGCTCGGGCAGGTCGCGCGCTCCGCCCGTCAGCAGCCCCATCCTGTCGTGGAGCCGGGCCAGCAGGGCCTGCGGTGGCAGCAGCCTGACCCTGGCCGCGGCCAGCTCGATGGCCAGCGGCAGCCCGTCCAGCCGCCCCGATCGGGGGCACCGGGAGGGGCGGCACCCGGAACTCGTGCTCACCGCTGAGCCGCAACACCATTGCGGCCCGCCCCAGGCCGGGCCGCCCCGCTGGTTCCTGGATCCGGCATTTGGTTCATCGCTGCCTTCCCTTGGTCATTGGGAGTCCAGTCGGGCCGCACCCGATCGCGGCCGCGGCCTGCCCGGCCTGTCATGCTCGTGCTTGTCGATCGGGACGCTACGAACGATTCCGTGGCCTGACATCACTCCAAAGTGCTTATCCGGGAGGAATCCTCCAGCGGCCTGGTTACCCGCTGGGCCACGGCCGCTGCGTGAGGCGGTTAACCGTGTGCGTCACCGCGCGTCAGCCGTTCGGATCAATGGTGCGTCGTTCTTCCTCCCGAACGGCTGCGTGGGGATGTCACTGTCACATCCGTGCTCCGGCATCCGCCATGGCTGGAGAGGGCCCGGATGTTCCACCGGCGGCCGGGAAGATGACACCGGAATTGGCACCTTGGAGTGACGTCGGCACCGACGACGGCTCATAACGTCGCGTGCATGACGAGAACTCAGGCGGCGGCCCAGCCCGGGCGGCATGCTACGCCGCTCAGGTCATCGCCTTCGTCCGGAGATCATCCAACTGGAGGAACCATGAGCTGCAATCGCAGACATACCCTCGTCACCGGAGCGTCCTCCGGTATCGGCCGCGCCACCGCGCTGCGCCTCGCCGCCTGCGGCCAGCACGTCTACGCTGGAGTCCGGAATCCCACCGATGGCGAAAAGCTCGCCCGCTCCGCGCCGGGAGGCGAACTCACCCCGCTCATCCTCGACGTCACCGACGCTGGCCACATTGCAGCCGCGGCCGACGCCGTGGCCGAGCACACCGGTGCCCCGGGCCTGGACGGCCTGGTCAACAACGCCGGGATTGGGCTTGCATGTCCCGCGGAACTGCTGCCGCTTGACACGTTCCGCCGGCTGCTTGAGATCAACGTGGTGGGCCAGCTCGCCGTCACTCAGGCATTGCTGCCGTCGGTACGGCGCGCCCGCGGCCGCATCGTGATCATCAGCACGATCGGGGTCCGCTTCAACCCGCCGTTCGCCAGTGCGCTCGACGCCGCCAAGGCCGCGCTCACCGCTCTCGCGGACGCGCTGCGCCAGGAGCTGGCTCCCTGGGACGTGCGGGTCATACTCATCGAACCGGCCAGCATCAACAGCGGCGCCGCCGACAAGGTCGCCCGCGATGCCGCCGCGGCCATGGCCGCGACCCCGGCCCCGGGCCGCGCTCTGTACGAGGACGCGTTCGCCAAGATGATTGCCGTCATGCAGCGCCACGAAGGCAACGGCAGTCGGCCCGAGGTCGTGGCTGCCACCATAACCCACGCACTGACCAGCTCCCGCCCTCGCAGTGTTTACCTGACCGGGAAGGACGCACGGCGGCTGGCTATTCTCAGCCTGCTGCCCGCACCCGTCCTGGACCTGGCTCGCCGACGGGTCTTCCGGCTTCCGGCGCCCGGCTCGCTTGCCTCCTGACTACGGGAGCAAGCCCAGTTCACGGGCTCGAGCGGTGGCCTCGGTGCGGCTGCCCGCGCCGAGTTTGCCCAGGATGTGGCTGACGTGCTTCTTGACGGTGTCGAGGCTGACCACTAGCTCTTTGGCTATTTGCTGGTTAGGCTCGCCGACGGCTAGCAACCGCAGCACCTGCTGTTCGCGTTCGGTCAGCGGGTCGACCAGGCGGGACACTATGGGTTTGGCCTCGGCCGCGTTGCGTGGAGTAGCCGCGGTGGCGTCTTCGAAGGAGCGCGCCAGCCGGCCCAGATAGCCGAGCGGCACGCTGCGCGCGGGGCCCTGGTGTGCTCGCTGGGCCGCGATCAGTCGGCCGAACAGGACGGCCATCGGTGCGCCCTCGTCGGTGAATACCCGCACGTAGCCTTGGGGGCAGGCCATGGTGAGCGCATCGGCCAGGGTCGCCACGGCACTGGACACGTCGCCGCTGGCCGCTTGTGCGAGCGCCAGCAGCATCTGGATCTCGATAACGCTGCCATTACGGCCCTGGGTGACCGCGGCCGCGTGAAGCCGCCGCAGCAACGGGAGCACCTGACGTGGTTGGTCTTGTGCGAGCAGCACGCGTGCCAGTACGAGGTACTCCTGCTCGTGCAGGTACTCAGGTTCCTCGCCGGGGCTGAGGCCGCGCTCCGTCGTCCATCGGGAGGCCGCGGCGAGGTCACCCTGGACAAGCTGCAGCCGTGCCCGCAGCACCGGGACAGGGTTGAGCGGAACGGTCACGCCTGAGCCCGCGGCCGCCTCGGCCTGTCCGATCGCTTCCAGTGCCCCGCCCGTATCACCCCTGGTCTGCCGGATCCAGGCCATGATGGCCAGGCCCGTGGCCAGCGGCGGGCTGTAGACGAACTGACGGCACAGCGGGATGCCTTCAGTGAGATGCTGCAGAGCCGTGTCGAACTCGCCCCGCTGGTAGGCAACCGTGGCGAGGCCCACGTGCCCGACGCCCGCAGCGGGGGCCTGCTACATCGGACCGGACGGCGTCGCCCATCTCCGCGGGTACCCCGAGATCGGAACACCGTCGAAAAAAGCGAGAGATGCGAACCTTGCACGCCGGCTGTGGGACCTCTCAGCTCGCCTCACTCAGCCGGTGCATCAAGAGAACAGGTGAAGCTGTTAGCGGCGTGTTTATCTGCACACAGGACCATGATCAACGGCAGCGCTCTTTGCGCGGCTCTGGCTGTCACGGAGCGTGACTGACCCGGGGGCCTGACTGTAGCCAAACCGTTCGGAACGCCGAATCCGGCGTCGGTTGAGGCGCAGACCCCTGATGTTGGCCCCGAGCGCGGATCGGCAGTTATGGGCGGCGGTCGGCGCTGACGATCAGCTTTGGGTAGTGCGGGTACCGCCGGACGGGGATCTCAGTCGATCGGCTCGCGGTGCACCCACTCGACGAGGTTGCCGGGCGCGAGCGCCCGCACGCGCGCGGCGTACCGGGCGAGGCCGGCGTCGTCGAGGAGGTCGCGCCACTGGCCGCTCGTGCCGCGGCTGAAGAACGCGGCGGGATCGATCCAGTGCTCCGGACCGCCGCCGGGGACGGTCGTGTCGGCCCTGCTGCGCATCGACTCGAACGTCGCCGCCTGGACCAGGCGGGG
>DATIXO010000056.1:0-12781 GCA_035518495.1 Streptosporangiaceae bacterium | reverse complement strand
GAGTGCGTGATCATCGATCCCGGGCAGGATGCCGAGGCGGGCATCGCGGAGATCCTTGCCGAACACCGGCTCAAGCCAGCGGCGGTCCTGCTCACCCATGGCCACATCGACCACATCTGGTCGGTGGCGCCGGTCTGCGGTGCCCGGGATATCCCGGCCTACATCCACCCCTCCGACCGGGCCCTGCTGTCCGACCCCGCCCGCGGGCTGGGCCTGCCGGCCGGGCAGCAGTTGCTGCGGGGGCTGACCTTCACCGAACCCGATGACGTGGCCGAACTCGCCGACGGGATGACGCTGCGGCTGGCCGGCGTGGAACTGGTGGTCGACCACGCGCCCGGCCACACACCCGGATCGGTGACCTTCCGCGACGTGGCGGGCGTGATGTTCTCGGGCGATCTGCTGTTCGCCGGGTCGATCGGCCGGACCGACCTGCCGGGCGGCGACTACCCGACCATCCTGGACAGCCTGGCGCGAGTGTGCCTGACCCTCCCGGACGACTTCCAGGTGCTGCCCGGGCACGGGCCGGGCACGACCATCGGCGCCGAACGGGCCGGCAACCCGTTCCTGGCCGGCCTGGCCCCGCGCCCCCCCGGGCCGCCGCCGGCCGCCGCGCCACCCGGCCCCGCCACGGCGACCGGCCGGCCAGGATTGTGACCGAGAGGCTGACCAAGACGATGATCCGTACCCACGAGGCGGGCACCCTGCGCGCGGGCCAGGCCGGCGAGCGCGTGACGCTGGCAGGCTGGGTCGCGCACCGGCGCGACCACGGCGGCGTGGTCTTCATCGACCTGCGCGACGCCAGCGGCGTGGTCCAGGTCGTGTTCCGCGGCGAAGGCGAGACACGGCCCGAGCACGCGCTGCGCGCCGAATTCTGCGTGCGGGTCACCGGTGAGGTGCGGCTGCGGCCGGCCGGCAACGAGAACCCGGAACTGCCCACCGGCGAGGTGGAGGTGGCCGCGGACGCGGCGGGGCTGGAGGTGCTGTCCGAGGCCGACGCGCTGCCGTTCCCGGTCGAGGGGGGCGGGGAGCTGAACGAGGACGTCCGGCTGCGTTTCCGCTACCTGGACATCCGGCGGGCGGAGACCGCCGCCGCATTGCGCACCCGGTCCGAGGCCACGTACCTGGCCGGTGAGGTCCTGCGCGGGAACGGCTTCGTCTACGTGGAGACCCCGTACCTGACCCGCTCCACCCCGGAGGGGGCGCGCGACTTCCTGGTCCCGGTACGGCTGCGGCCGGGCAGCTGGTACGCGCTGCCGCAGTCCCCGCAGCTGTTCAAGCAGCTGCTCATGGTCGGCGGGCTGGAACGCTACTACCAGCTGGCCCGCTGCTTCCGCGACGAGGACTTCCGGGCCGACCGGCAGCCGGAGTTCACCCAGATCGACCTGGAGATGAGCTTCGTCGACCGGGAGGACATCATCGCGGTCTCCGAGGACCTGATAGGGCGGCTGTGGGCCGAGCTCGCCAGCTACCGGGTGCCCAGCCCGATCCCGAGAATGACCTATGCCGAGGCGATGCGCCGGTTCGGGTCCGACAAGCCGGACCTGCGGTTCGGCTGCGAGCTGGCCGACCTGACCGGCTACTTCGGGCAGACCCCGTTCCGCGTGTTCCAGGCCCCGCACGTCGGGGCGGTGGTCATGCCGGGCGGTGCCGGGCAGACCCGCAGGGAACTGGACGGCTGGCAGGAGTGGGCACGTGCCCGCGGCGCGCGTGGCCTGGCCTACGTGCTGATCGGCGCGGACGGGGCGGTAACGGATGCCGGGCCGGTCGCGCGGCACCTGCCGGGCACCGAGCGGGCGGGCCTGGCGGACGCGGCCGGGGCGGCGCCGGGTGATTGCGTCTTCTTCGCCGCGGGCACACCCGCCCAGGCCCGGGAGCTGCTGGGCGCGGCCCGGCTGGAGATCGGCCAGCGCCTGGGCCTGATCGATCCGGGGCAGTGGTCGTTCCTGTGGGTGGTGGACGCCCCCATGTTCGAAGACGATGGCGAGGGCGGCTGGACCGCGGTCCATCACCCGTTTACGGCCCCGCTGCCGGAATGGGCCGACAAGTTCGCCGTCGAACCGGCCGACGCCCTCGCCGACGCCTATGACCTCGTCCTCAACGGCACCGAGATCGGCGGCGGGTCGCTGCGTATCCACCAGGCATCCGTCCAGCAGCAGGTCTTCGACGTGATCGGGCTGGCGCCGGAAGAAGCGCGGTCACAGTTCGGCTTCCTGCTGGACGCCCTCCGGTACGGCCCGCCGCCGCACGGCGGTATCGCGTTCGGCTGGGACCGGCTGCTGATGCTGCTGGCCGGTGCCGGCAGCATCCGCGATGTGATCGCCTTCCCCAAGGCAGCCTCCGGCCTCGACCCGCTCACCGGTGCGCCCACCCCCATCACCACCGCCCAGCGCAAAGAGGCCGGAATCGACGCCCGGCCGGATACCCCCGCGCGGTGAGCCGGCCGCGCCGGCCGTTTGTGGCGGACACCGCCCGGGATACTGTGGGGCGTGGCGCCTGATGACCGCGGGACGGCCAGCCTCTTCGACGAGGCCGGTGAGGAGGCTGCCCGGGCCGCCGCGCCGCTGGCGGTGCGGATGCGCCCGCACAGCCTGGACGAGGTGATCGGCCAGCAGCACCTGACCGGCCCCGGGACCCCGTTCCGCAAGCTGATCGATCATGACGCTGCCATGTCGCTGCTGCTGTGGGGGCCGCCGGGAACGGGAAAGACCACCCTCGCCCATGTCGTCAGCGAGGTGACCGAGCGCCGTTTCACCGAGCTGTCCGCCGTCACCGCCGGGGTGAAGGACGTGCGGGCGGCGATTGACGCGGCCCGCCAGCAGATGGGCCTGACCGGCGCCCAGACCATCCTGTTCATCGATGAGGTGCACCGGTTCAACAAGGCGCAGCAGGACGCCCTGCTGCCGGCCGTGGAGAACCGCTGGGTGTCGTTCATCGGCGCGACCACCGAGAACCCGTTCTTCTCCGTGGTCGGCCCGCTGCTGTCCCGCTCGCTCCTGCTCACCCTGGAGCCGCTCAGCGACGACGACATCCGCGAGGTGATCGGCCGCGCGCTCAGCGACGAGCGCGGCCTCGGCGGCCGCTTCACCCTGGCCCCGGACGCCGCTGACCACCTGGTCCTGCTGGCCGGCGGCGACGCCCGCCGGGCACTGACCTACCTGGAGTCGGCCGCGCTCGGCCTGGCCGACGGGGCCGGGATCGACCTCGCCAGCCTGGAGCGGGCGGTTGACCGGGCCGCGGTGCGGTACGACCGGGGCGGTGACCAGCATTACGACGTCATCAGCGCGTTCATCAAGAGCATCCGCGGCAGCGACGCCGACGCCGCCCTGCACTACCTGGCACGAATGATCGAGGCGGGAGAAGATCCCCGGTTCATCGCCCGCCGGCTCATCGTCCACGCCAGCGAGGACGTCGGGCTCGCCGACCCGGCCGCCCTGCAGGCGGCGGTCGCGGCCGCCCAGGCCGTCGAGTTCGTCGGGCTGCCCGAGGCCAGGATCAACCTCGCGCAGGCAACCATCCACCTGTCGCTGGCGCCCAAGTCCAACGCCGTGATCAAGGCGATCAACGCGGCCGCCCAGGACGTGCGGGCGGGACTGGCCGGGCCGGTGCCCGCCCACCTGCGCGATGCCAGCTACCGCGGCGCGGCGCGGCTCGGCCACGGTCAGGGATACGAGTACCCGCACGAGTCCGCCGAGGGCGTCGTCGCCCAGCAGTACGCCCCGGACGCCGTGGCCGGCCGCGAGTACTACCAGCCGACCCGGCATGGGGCGGAGGCCCGCTACGCGGACCGGGCCGAGCGGATCAAGGCGATCCTGGCAGGCGACCGCGAGGCCGGACAAGGCTGACATGCGGGCCCGGCCCCGGCGGTCGGCCGGCGGTCACGCGGCCGGTCCCTGCGCGGCGCCGGGCACACGGTAGGGTCGGGCAAGACCCGGGGAACGGCCTGTCTGAGGAACAGCCTGTCAAAGGAGCAGCCATGCTGAATGCGGTCTGGCTGGCGGTGATCATCGCTGCGGCGTTCTGGGCTGTCGGGGTGTGTGCCGCCGTGTACCTGATGGTCAAGGCCGCCCGGCTGATAACGCATACCACGGCCGCCGTGACCAGTATGAGCGAGCGTCAGGAGGTGCTCACCGAGCGCGCCAGCGCCACCATCGACCGGGCCGGCGAGCAGCTGGCCAAGACCGATGCGATCACCGCCAGCATGGACGAGGTCACCGCCAACATGGCGGAACTGACCGGGCGGGTGAGCGCGCTGGCGCCGCTGGCCCGGATGATCGGTGCCAGCGCTGGCTCGCCGGTCGCCAAGGCCGTGGCGCTCGCCTACGGCGTGAACAGGGCGCTGTGGATGCGCCGGCCGGCCGCACAGTCACCGGCGGCACAGTCACCGGCAGCACGGGCGCGGGTGCTCACGGGCCCGGCGGTGCCCGGCAGGCGGCAGCTCGCGCGCGGCGGGCAGCGGGATGGGACGACGTCATGATCGGGCGGCTTTTCTGGCTCGTGCTGGGTGCGGTGCTCGGCGTGGCCGGCTACCGTCGGCTGACCGCGCTCGCCCGCTCGGTCTCGCCCGCCGGCCAGGCCAGGGCGCTCGGCCGGTTCACCGCCGACGTGCGCGAGGGCATGCAGCTCTATATGGAGCGACAGCCCGGCGAGCGACCAACTACCCTCGAAGGCCAGCAGGAGCGCGGGGAACTCCCCGGACCGCCCGCCGGCCGGGCGCGCTAGGCCACCGGCCCAGGCGGCGGCCAGCCCGGCTGACCACGGGCCGGCCGGCCGCCGGCCCACTGACCACGTGAAGGATGGCATTGATGGAGTCGGCAGAGATCGTCCGCCGTTTCCTGGCTTATTTCGAGCAGCGCGGGCACACCGTCGTCCCCTCGGCCAGCCTCATCGCCGACGACCCCACTCTGCTGCTGGTGAACGCGGGCATGCAGCCGTTCAAGCCCTATTTCCTCGGCCAGCAGACCGCGCCGTTCCGGCGGGCGGCCTCTGCGCAGAAATGTGTCCGCACGCCGGACATCGAGGAGGTCGGCAAGACCGCCCGGCACGCGACGTTCTTCCAGATGCTGGGCAACTTCTCGTTCGGCGACTACTTCAAGGACGACGCCATTCCCTACGCCTGGGAGCTGCTGACCCGGTCCGAGAGCGAGGGCGGGTTCGGCTTCCCCGAGGAGCGCCTGTGGGCCACCGTCTACCTCGACGACGACGAGGCCGCGCGGATCTGGCGGGACGTGGTGGGCCTGCCGGAGAGCCGCATCCAGCGCCGTGGCCTCCTTGACAACTACTGGCACATGGGTGTGCCCGGTCCCGGCGGCCCCTGCTCGGAGATCTACTACGACCGCGGGCCCGAGTACGGGCGCGAGGGTGGCCCGGAGGCGGACGAGGACCGCTACCTGGAGGTCTGGAACCTCGTCTTCATGCAGTACCGGCTCAGTGCGGTCCGCAGGAAGGACGACTTCGACGTCGAGGGCGAACTGCCGTCGCGGAACATCGACACCGGGATGGGCCTGGAGCGGATGGCGGCCATCCTGCAGGGCGTCGACAACATCTACGAGGTCGACACCATGTGGAAGGTGCTCGACCGGGCGGCCGAGCTGACCGAGCAGAAATACGGCCACGACCATCAGGTGGACGTGGCGCTGCGGGTGGTCGCCGACCACGTCCGCACCGCAGTCATGATGGTGGCCGACGGGGTGCTGCCATCCAACGAGTCGCGCGGTTACGTGCTGCGGCGCATCCTCCGGCGCACCGTCCGCAACCTGCGGCTGCTCGCGGGCGGGCAGCGCGGGGGGACGGGCGGCGCCCGCCGGGGCGGACAGGAGGAGCAGTTCCTGCACGAGCTGACCGCCACCGCGATCGACGAGCTCGGCAGGCAGTTCCCTGAGCTGCGCCAGGACGCCCCGCGTATCCACGGGGTGATCGACGCCGAGGAGACCACCTTCGGCACGACGCTGCGCACCGGGTCGGCGATCTTCGACGCCGCCGTCGGCGAGGTCAAGCGCCGCGGTACCGGCACCATCACCGGCGAGCAGGCGTTCCAGCTGCACGACACCTACGGCTTCCCGATCGAGCTCACCCTGGAGATGGCCGCCGAGCAGGGCCTCGTGGTCGACGAGGACGGATTCCGGCGGCTGATGGCGCAGCAGCGCCAGCGCGCCAAGCAGGACTCGATCGAGAAGAAGACCGGCAACGCCGACATCTCCGTGCTCGCCGCTCTGCTTGAGCGCTCCGGGCCGGTGGACTTCACCGGGTACGAGCAGGTCGCGGGGGAGGCGACGGTTACCGGCCTGCTGGTCGGCGGCGCCTCGGTGCCCGCGGCGGGCGCCGGGACCGACGTCGAAGTGGTGCTGGACCGTACCCCCTTCTACGCCGAGGGCGGTGGCCAGCTCGCCGACGCCGGCGTGATCCGCGGCGCCGGGTCCGGCGCCGCTGCCGGCGCCGAGGTCGAGGTGCACGACGTGCAGTCGCCGGTGCCCGGGCTGATCGTGCACCGCGGCCGGGTGACCGCCGGTGAGATCCTGGTCGGGAACCCCGTGTACGCGGAGATCGACACCGAGCGCAGGCGGGCCGTCTCCCGGTCGCACACAGCGACCCACCTGGTCCACCGGGCGTTCCGCGGCGCGCTGGGCGAGTCGGCCGCGCAGGCGGGCTCGGAGAACGCGCCGGGCCGGCTGCGCTTCGACTTCACCGCCGCTGGCGCCGTGCCGGCCTCGGTGCTGCGGGACGCCGAAGCAGAGGTCAACAACGTCCTGATCAATGACCTGGACGTGCGCGCCTTCATCACGCCCATCGACGAGGCGCGGGCGATGGGCGCGATCGCGCTGTTCGGGGAGAAGTACGGCGACCAGGTGCGGGTGGTCGAGGTCGGCGACTACTCGCGGGAGCTGTGCGGCGGCACGCACGTGGCCAGGTCAGGCCAGCTCGGGCTGGTCAAGATCCTTGGCGAGTCGTCCATCGGCTCCGGTGTCCGCCGGGTGGAGGCACTGGTCGGCACGGACGCGTTCCGCTTCCTGGCGACCGAGAGCGTCCTGGTGAGCCAGCTGTCCGAGCAGCTCAAGGCGCCCAGGGAAGAGCTGCCTGAGCGGGTGGCGGCGCTGGTCACCCGGGTCCGCGACGCCGAGCGGGAGCTCGACCGGCTCCGCTCCGCGCAGCTGCTCGGCGCGGCCGCGGAGCTGGCCAGCGGTGCCGAGGACATCGGCGGCACGGCGTTCGTCGCCCACCGGGTCCCGGACGGCACCACCGCCGACGGCATCCGCAAGCTCGCGCTGGACATCCGGGGGCGGCTGCCCGCCGGCCGGCCGGCGGTAGTGATGGTCACCGGTGTTCCGGCCGACCGGCCGACCGTAGTGGTCGCGGTCAGCGAACGTGCCCGCGAGCTGGGGCTGACCGCCGGGTCACTGGTCCGGGAGGCGGCGGGCCGCCTGGGCGGCGGCGGCGGCGGCCGGGACGACGTCGCGCAGGGAGGCGGCTCGGCGCTCGGCGACCGCACGACGGCAGCGATCGAAGAGGCGTTTGATGCAGTTCGGGCTGTTGTGAGAGACATGGCGGGACCGGGTGGCGTAGCGTGAGACCGTGCTGCAGCCATACCGTGGCGCTGACGAGACCCCCTGTGCTTATGACGTTGATCACGCACGGAGCTGGTGGGTGAGAGCCGGGACCCGGCTCGCCGTCGACGTCGGATCGACACGGATCGGCGTGGCCCGGTGCGATCCTGACGGACTGCTGGCCAGCCCGCTCGCCACGATCCGCCGGGGACACGGCGATCTCGGCAGACTGGCCTCGCTTGCCATCAGCGAGGACGCGATCGAGGTCGTCGTCGGGCTGCCCACCGGGCTGTCCGGGCAGGACGGCGCAGCGGCGGCACAGGCCAGGGCGTTCGCCGCGGCACTGGCGGCCCGGCTGGCGCCGCTGCCGGTGCGGCTGGTGGACGAGCGTTTCACCACCGTCATCGCCCATGATGCGCTGCGCCAGGGCGGGCGTGGCTCCCGTGCGCGCCGCCCGGTGGTGGACCAGGCCGCCGCGGCAGTGATCCTGCAGGGGGCACTGGACACCGAGCGAACGACGGGCGTGCCCGCCGGTGAGCTGGTCGGCTCGGCGCCCGGAGCCGGGGGATGAGCCGGCACAGTGGCGGCAGCACGGACAGCGCGTACGGGGACGGGACGTGGCTGCCGGGCGGGCATGGCTCCGAAGCTGCGGAGGACGACGTTAGCGGAACCCGCCCGCCGGCCGGGCGCGGGTCCGGTGCGCACCGCCGGCCACCGAGCCCCACGCAGACCTCATCCGGCAGCGAGGCCCAGACCGGCCCGCCCTGGGGGGAGGTCGCTCCGCCCTGGGGGGAGGTCGCTCCGCCCTGGGAGCAGCCGGGCTGGGACGACACCAGCATCCCGGCGCCCGGGGCTGACCCGGCCGCCCTGGCCGGCAAGCATCCCTCAGACCCGCTGCCCTCGCTGCCGCTGCAGGAAGGGGACTGGCCGGAGTCCGAGCCCGTGCTCGGCTACCCCGGCGATGACGCCCCTGAGCCCCGCTACCCTGATGACGGCCCTGAACCCAGCTACGGTGCTGAGCCCGGCTACCTTGGAGATGATGGCTCTGCCGGCGGGTATGACGGGGTTCGCGACGACGACACCGGCTACGGGTACGCCGGTTACACCGGCGCCGAGTACGACCCCGACGGCTACCAGGAAGCGGGCTACCGTCCGGGCTACGAGGACGCGGGCGGTTTCACCGACACCGGCACGGGCTTTACCGACACCGGCACGGGATTCACCGGCACCGGCACCGGCACCGGCACCGGATTCACCGACACCGGCACCGGCTTCGCCAGCGCCGGCGAGGGCTACGGCCATCCGGACTTCGGCGGCGATCCATATCCCGCTGACCCGGGCCGGTACCCCGGCGACGGCGGCTACCCGGCCGGCGATGACGGCCCGTACCAGGAGTACGGCGAGGTTACGGCCGGCTCCGGTGGCTGGGCCGGCGATCCTGGCTACCGCGACCGGGAGGACTGGTACACCGGCGAGCAGCCGGGCTGGGCGCAGGACGACGACAGCGGGCTGCTGCCAGGCATGAGCACCGGCCGGGGCAGCGGCGAGGACGGTCCGGGCGCCCGGCCTGCCGGGCGCGGCGGGCGCTCCGGCGAAGCGGGCCCGGGCAAGAAGAGCTCCGGCCGGGCACGGCCGGGCAAGGCGGGCACCGGCCGGGCAGCCACCAGCCGGTCACAGGGCGGCCAGCCCCCGGGGGGCAAGCGCAAGAGCCGCATGCGCCGGCTGGCGCCATGGCTGGCCCTGAGCGTGGTGCTGGCGCTGCTGATCGGGGCCGGTGGTGGCTACTTCTACGTGTACCGCACCTACCTCCACCCGCCCGACTTCTCAGGTCAGGGAACAGGCTCGGTGGTGGTGCACATCTTCCCGGGTGACACCGCCAGCGTGGTGGGGCAGCGGCTGCAGCGCCAAGGCGTGGTCGCCAGCGCCCGGGCGTTCTCCAACGCGGCCAAGGTCAGCGGGCAGGGCACGGCACTGGAACCCGGGGCCTACCGGGTCCACCTGCACATGAGCGCGGCGCTGGCCTTCGCCCTGCTGCTCAAGCCGTCGTCCCGGATGCAGACGAAGATCACCATCCCAGAGGGCTGGCGGCTGTCCCAGATCATCGCGGAACTGGGCCGCGCCACCGACGACCCCCAGGGCTACCAGCAGGCCATCAAGGACACCGGCGCGCTGGACCTGCCGCCCTTCGCGGGCGGCAAGCCCGAGGGGTACCTGTTCCCCGCGACCTACGACGTGCAGCCCAAGACGCCCCCGATCAAGGTGCTGCAGGCGATGGTAACCCGGTTTGGCCAGGAGGCGGCCAGCGTCAGCCTGCCGGCCGCCGCCGCCCACGCGGAGCTCACCCAGGCCCAGGTCATCATCGTGGCGAGCCTGATCCAGGCCGAAGGCAGGCAGACGGCCGACTTCCCGAAGATCGCCCGGGTGATCTACAACCGGCTGAACGCCAACCCTCAGATACCGCTCCAGCTCGACAGCACCGTGATGTACGCCCTGCACAGATACGGCATCATCGCCACGTCCGCGCAGATCAAGGTGAAGTCGCCTTACAACACCTACCTGCACACCGGCCTGCCGCCGGGACCGATCGACAGCCCCGGGGACGCCGCCATCAAGGCCGCGCTGCACCCCGCGCATGGGCCCTGGATGTACTTCGTCACGGTCGACCCCAAGACCGGCCTGACCAAGTTCACCAGCAGCTTCTCCCAGTTCGAGCAGTTCCGGGCCCAGCTGATGGCCAACATCGCCAAGGGGAAGTAGCTGAAAGCCGCCGTCCTCGGCTCGCCGGTCGCGCATTCCCTGTCCCCGGCCCTGCACCGGGCCGCCTACCGGGCGCTGGGCCTCACCGGCTGGACCTATCAGGCCATCGAGTGCGACGAAGCAGGCCTGCCCGCGCTGCTCGCCAGCTGCGACGCCAGCTGGGCCGGCCTGTCGCTGACCATGCCGCTCAAGCGGGCCGTGCTGCCGCTGCTCGACCGGACCGAGGCACTGGCGACCGAAGTCGGCGCGGCGAACACGGTGGTGCTGCGCGGCGGGCGCCGGCACGGCCACAACACCGACGTTCCCGGGATGATCGCCGCCCTCGCCGGGCAGGGCATGACCGGCACCTCCCTGGCGCCCGGCGCCGCGGTGGTCATCCTGGGCGCGGGCGCGACCGCCTGCTCAGCCCTGGCCGCCACCCGGGGCCTCGGCGTCCACGAGGTGAGTGTGGCGGCCCGCGACCCCGCGCGTACCCGCGGGCTGCTGGCCGCCGCGGAGCGGCTTGGCGTGAAGGTCACGCTCACCCCCTTCGGTGAGCCCACCGGTGGCACCCCGGATTTGCTGATATCAACCGTCCCGGCCGGCGCCGCCGATCGGTATGCGCGACGAATCTCGGCGCGTGCTCTCCTGCCGCGGTGCCTGCTCGACGTGGTCTACCATCCCTGGCCCACCCAGCTCGCAGCCGCCGCACAGCAGTGCGGAGCCGCAGTGGCAGGCGGGTTCGACCTGCTGCTGCACCAGGCTGCGGGCCAGGTCGAGCTCATGACGGGAGTGCCTGCCCCGCTCGAGGCCATGCGGGTGGCGGGTGTCGCGGCGCTTCATGGGTGAGCGGCGGTAGGCGGGTGCGCCGTCCCGGCATACGCAAACGCCGGGACGGCGCACCCTCCTGCCACCGTGTTGCGGCTGGGGCCCGCACCGCACAGGTACCGCGTTGGGGCTGGGCAGGGCGTCCCGTCCTAGGGTGATCGGCGGGGACTGGTGCCGGAGCCGGTGTTAGTGGGGGGCGATGAGGTCGAGGGTGGGGAAGTAGCTGCGGAAGCGGGGGGCGTCGCGGGTGAGGAGGCGGTAGCGGCGGATGGCGGCGTGCGCGCCGATGTAGAAGTCGGGGAGGACCGACGTGCGTGGGCCGCCGCGGCGGCGGTAGTCGCGGTGGCACTTGCCAGCCAGGAACCCGGCTTCATAGGGGAGCGGTTCGCGCCGGAACACGTCCGGGGGAAGGACTTCGTCGGCGTCCTCGATCCTGGCGAAGTCGACTGATACTTCCGCATAGATGATCGGGTTGATCACCAGGACCGATTCGTTCGCGAGTGCGGCAACGGTGGATCTCGACCAGATCCCCCACCGCGGGTCACGGGTGAAGATGTCCAGGAGAATGTTGCTGTCGATCAGCACCGCCGCCGCCATGCTGACCTACTTGTCCCCGCGGTCGTCCTCGCCCCAGCCCCTGGTCAGGGCCATGATCTCATCGGTCGTCATGCCGCTGTACCCGCCGCTGCCCCACATCCGGCGGACGAGCCGCTCGCCGCGGCTCGTCCCGCTGTGGGTCTCCGCCTTGACGATCTGCACAACGCCGTCCACATAGACGACATCCACCTCGGTCTCCGGCAGCAGCCCCGCCTGCTCCCGGATAGCCACCGGAATAGTCACCTGCCCCTTAGCAGTAATCCGCACCACGATCACTACTCCCATCTGCGCTCGTACCCCCAGCACCCCACTCGGCGGAGAAGGGCTGGGTAATACTCTTACAAGTAAGAATCCTACCGCTGCCCGCCCTTCCAGCTGAGGGCGCACAGACAGGGCCCCGACCTGGTGCCACCGCACCGTCACTGGCTGCGTACCTGGGAATACCGGCCGGCCACGGATTGCTGTTAGTCTTGCCTGACGACCAGCCCGGCACCAGCCGGTGCTGGACGTGCAAGCGGAGGACCACCTCCCACCTGGCCGGCCACTGGTCGGCGGGTAGGCCCGGCGAGACGGCCCGGCGCGCCCAGCGCGTGCCATGGCCCGTTGTGTTGGGCTTGGCGTTGCTGGCAGGGCTTACGAGCCTGCGGGCGGCGTGGGCTTGGTGGCTCCGCATGCATGCCGTGCGGGGCCATTTGCTTGTCCGGGCAGCCAGCCCGGTGCGACGGCCCGGTGGGGATGGTCGCGGCACACCCGCCCGGGGAGGCCGGGAGGGAGAAAGCCCAAGGAGGTCACATCAGCGTCGAACCCCGTATCAACGAGCGCATCAGGGTTCCCGAGGTCCGGCTCGTCGGCCCGAACGGCGAGCAGGTCGGGATTGTCGCCCTGGGCGATGCGCTCCGGCTGGCCCAGGAGTCAGACCTCGACCTGGTCGAGGTCGCGCCCACGGCACGGCCACCGGTCTGCAAGCTCATGGACTACGGCAAGTTCAAGTACGAGTCCGCGCTCAAGGCCAGGGAGTCCCGCAAGAATCAGGCCCAGACGGTCATCAAGGAGATCAAGCTCCGGCCCAAGATCGACCCGCA
>DATIXO010000055.1:0-22686 GCA_035518495.1 Streptosporangiaceae bacterium | reverse complement strand
GTCGAGCAGCTCAACCTGGCCCGGCGCCGTGAAGACGAGCGCCTTCACCGGGCCGCCCCTTCCGCCAGCATGGTCGCTAGGTTATCGGTGTGCCGGGAGCAGCGCCGGGCTGGCGCGGGCACGGGCGTCCCGGCGGCGGTGCCGCCGGGCCAGGCGACAGGGACGGCTGGCATGCGCGGACTTCGGGGCAAGCGGGTTCTGATCAGCGGCGGCAGCAGCGGTATCGGCCTGGCCACCGCGGAGCGGTTCCTCGACGAGGGGGCGCGGGTCTTCGTCTGCGGCGGCGACCCCGGGCAGGTCGAGGCGGCGGTGGCGGGCCTCACCGGCAGGGGCGAGATCTCCGGGCTCGCGTGTGACGTGAGCGTCGAGGCGGACGCCGCCCGCATGACCGGGCTGGCCGCACGCGCGCTCGGCGGTGTGGACGTGCTGGCCAACAACGCCGGCATCGCGCGGCGGGACCCGTTCCTCACCATCGCGCCCGCGGACTGGGACCGGATCCTGGCCGTGAACCTCCGCGGCATGTTCCTGGTGGCGCAGGCGGTCAGCCGCCAGATGGTGGAGCGGGGCGGCGGTGTGATCATCAACATGTGCTCGACGAATGGCATCGCGGGGGAGGAGGACTATGCCCACTACAACGCCTCCAAGGGCGGCGTGCTGCTGCTCACCAAGACGATGGCGGTGGAGCTTGGCCGGCACGGGATCCGGGTGAACGCGCTCTGCCCCGGCTACATCCGCACCCCGCTCAACGACGCCATCGCGGCGGGAATCGGTGGCGAGTTCGAGGCCGCCTATGTGCGGGACCGGATCCCGCTCGGGCGGGCCGGCCGGGCGGAGGATGTCGCCGCCGCCTACGCCTTCCTCGCCTCCGACGACGCCGCGTTCATCCACGGCACCGCGCTGGTCATCGACGGCGGCCAGCTCGCCGTGATGTGACGCGGGTGCCGGACCGGTGGCTCAGAAGAACGTGTGAACGGCGTCGATGACGTGGTAGCCGTCGTCGACGACCGGGATCACCCGCCACTTGTCAAAGGTGGTGCAGGGGTGGGAGACCCCCAGGCAGACCAGGTCACCGGGGGCGGGATCGGTGCCGGGCGCGAGCCGGACGTACGCGTGCTGGTCATCGAGCGCGCTGACGTGTGATCCCGCCGCGGGCGTCAGCTGCCCGCCGGGCTTGCGGAACCACAGCGGCACTGGCATCCCGGCGTCGAAGCCCACATCCCGGCGCCCGGCGCAGGCCAGAGCGAGCCCGGGCTCCGGGCGGGAGAGCACGTGCGTCCACAGCTCCAGCGCGGGTTGCAGGGCCGGTCCCGGTACCGCCCCGTCCGGTGCGTCGCGGCCCGGCGCCACCCGCGCGTACAGCCCGTGGTCGAAGGCGATGTACACGCCGCTGCGCAGCACGACCTCCGGGGGGCGCGCGGCCGCCCGGCCACCGGTCAGCTCCCGCACCACCACGTCGAAGAACGCACTGCCTCCCGCGGACAGGATCAGCTCGCCGGGCGGCGTGCCGTCGGCGAGTCGCTCACCCAGCGAGCGGAGCCTCTGGCAGAACCCGGTGATCTCCGCCAGCGTCCGCTCGTCGCGCTCATGGCCGATGAGTCCCTCAAATCCGGCCGCCCCGGCCACCCGCAGGGCGGGGGCCGCGGCCGCCGCTTCCGCGACCGCCATCGCCGCGCCGATGTCCCGGCAGCCGGTGCGCCCGCCCGGGTAGCCGAGCTCGACGAGCACGGGCACCGGCCTGCGGGCGCCGCGCGCGCGGAGCACGGAGTCGAGCAGGCCGACGCCGGCCACGCTGTCCACGTAGAGGTAGCAGTCGAAGCCGGGGTCGGCCGCCATCTCGCCGGCCAGCCACGTGATCCCCGCCGGGTCGGTCAGCTCGTTGGCCAGCAGCACCCGGGGTATGCCGAACTGCCGGTAGGTCTGCACCTGGCCGATGGTCGCCGCCGTCACCGCCCACGCGCCCGCCACCAGCTGGCGGGCCATGAGCTGGGGCGCCATGGTGGTCTTGCCGTGCGGCGCGAGCCTGACGCCCGCCGCCGCGCAGTAGGCCGCCATGGCCGCGATGTTGTGCGCCAGCGCTGACTCGCGGAGCACCAGCAGCGGGGTGGTGAAGCCGCCGCCGAACAGTGGCGGGCGCTGGCGGGCCAGGCTCGCCGAGGTCACCGTCCCGCTGGCCGCGATCACGCCGAAACCCTTCTCGGTCGCGGCGACCGGCCGCTGCCTCAGCGCGGCCATCGCGGCGCTGACTCCGGGCGGGACCACGAGGCGAGGATAGCCCCCGGCCGGCCCAGGCCGTGCCGCCGGGCATTGCGGAGGCTTTGAAACGGCATTACGGAGTCATTGGGGCCGAGTTGCCATACTTGCCGCCATGAGCACAGGCGAGCTCCGCGCTGCCCGGTGGGTGGCCCCCGACCGGCACCCGCTCACCAAGGTCCCGGAGGTGACGGCCTACTTCTGGATCACCAAGGTGCTGACGACCGGCATGGGCGAGGCGACATCGGACTACCTGGTGCACCGGTTCAGCCCGCAGATCGCCGTGGTGGCCGGCTTCACCGCCTTTGCGGCGGCCATGGCGCTGCAGTTCGCCATCCGCAGGTACAACACCTGGGTGTACTGGCTCGCGGTCGTCATGG
The DNA here is from genome assembly GCA_035518495.1 of Streptosporangiaceae bacterium. Classification (GTDB taxonomy): domain Bacteria; phylum Actinomycetota; class Actinomycetes; order Streptosporangiales; family Streptosporangiaceae; genus UBA9676. The sequence continues at coordinate 20,056 of DATIXO010000055.1, read as the reverse complement.
TCGCGGTGTTCGGCACGATGGCGGCCGATGTCCTGCACGTCGGGCTGGGCATCCCGTACGCGGTGTCAACGGCGTTCTACGCGGTCGTGCTGGCCGTGATCTTCGTGGTCTGGTACCGGTGCGAGGGCACGCTGTCCATCCACAGCATCCACACCCGGCGGCGTGAGGTTTTCTACTGGGCCGCCGTGCTGGCCACGTTCGCGCTCGGCACCGCCGCCGGTGACCTCACCGCGAAGGTCGTGGGGCTGGGCTACCTCGGCGCCGGTGTCATGTTCGCGGTGGTGATCGCCATCCCGTATGTGGGGCACCGGTGGTTCGGCCTGAACGCGATCGTGGCCTTCTGGTTCGCCTACATCGTGACCCGCCCGCTGGGCGCCTCCTTCGCGGACTGGCTGGCGTGGCCGCCCAGCGTGGGCGGCCTCGGACTGGGCCACGGCGCGGTCAGCCTGGTTTCGACGGTCATCATCGCCGGCCTGGTCGGGTACATGGCCGTGTCCCACAAGGACGTGATGGTCCGGCGCGCGGAGCCGGGGCCACCGCCGCCTCCCGCTGGCTGGCCGGCCGCTGAGCCGGAGCCAGTGGACCGGGCAGCCCCGTCCGGGCGGCACCGCCGCCAGGGATGAGGCCACGGGCCGGTCTCAGTGACCGTGCTCGCCGAACCAGCCGGCCAGCCTGCCGCCGCGGCTGACCGCGCGCAGCCGCCGTTCGGCCCGCTCGCGCATTCCCGCGGCCGCGACTACCAGCAACCGGTCGCCCGCCTGCAGCGTGGTGCTGGGCTCGGGGACGAACCCGCGGTCATCCCGTACGATCAGGGCCACGTTCGCCTCGGCGGGCAGCCGGAGCTCGAAGATCTCCACGCCGTGCAGCCTGGAGCCCGGCGGGATCTGCGCCTGGAGCAGGTCGGCGGGGAGGGCCTCGAGCGGCGCGGCCTCCACGTCGACCTCCATCGGCTCCGCGGGTGTGATCACCTTCAGGCGCTGGGCCGCCCACGGCAGGGTCGGGCCCTGCAGCAGGGTGAACACCACGACGACCACGAACACCAGGTCGAACAGTTTGGTGGCACCCGGCAGGTGGGCGCTGATGGGAATCGTCGCGAGCACGATCGGGACCGCCCCCCGCAGCCCGGCCCAGGACAGGAAGGCCTGCTGGCGCCAGGGCACCCGCAGCGGCAGCGTGGAGACGATCACGGCGGCGGGCCTGGCGATGAGCACGAGCACGGACCCTGCCACCAGCGCCGGCAGCACCGCCGCGGGCAGCCGCGCGGGCGAGGCGAGGAGCCCGAGCATCACGAACAGCCCGATCTGGGCGAGCCAGGCGACTCCCTCCGCGAAACCGCGGGTGGCCGGCCCGTGCGGGAGCCGCACGTTGCCCAGCACCAGCGCGGCCAGGTAGACGGCGAGGAACCCGCTCGCATGCGCGAGCGACGCCGCCCCGTAGCTCGCGACGATGAGCGCGAGCACCGCGATCGGGTACAGGCCGGAGGCGGGCAGCGCCACCCGGCGCAGCGCATACGCGCCGAGCAGGCCCGCGAGCAGCCCGATCGCGGCGCCGGCCACCAGCTCGTACGCCACGATCCCGGCGATCGGCACCGGCCCGTGCGGATGCGCGCCTGTCCCGCTCAGCAGGGTGACCGCCAGCACGGCGGGCGGGTCGTTGAGCCCCGACTCCGCCTCCAGCATCCCGGCCAGCAGGGGCGGCAGCGGCAGCTTGCGCAGGACCGAGAACACCGCCGCCGCGTCGGTCGGCGCCAGCACCGCGCCGAGCAGCAGCGCGTCACGCCACCCGAGCGACAGCAGCCAGTGGGACACCACCGCGACGACGCCGGTGCTCACCACCACCCCCACGGTGGCGAGGAGGATCGCGGCCGGGGCCGCGGCCCGTGCGTGCAGCCAGTTGGTGGTCAGGCCGCCTTCGGCCAGGATCAGCACCAGCGCGCTGAGCCCCAGGGCCTGCGCCAGCTCGGCGTTGTCGAACCGCACGCCCAGCCCGGCCTCACCCAGCGCCAGCCCCAGGCCGAGGAAGACGAGCAGGCCGGGCAGGCCGATCCAGTGCGCGATCCGGGCCGCCACGATCGCCGCGATCACCACTGCCGCGCCGGCCAGCAGGATGAGGCTGGGGTCACCTGCCTTCACGGCTGCCCTCCCATGGCCGCCGGTGATCCGGAGCTGGCGGTCACCAGTCTGCCGGATCGGCGATCGTGGCCCCGCCCCGGTTCGTGGTCACGGCGAGCTGGCAGCCGGAACCGCCCGGCCGGTTCTGAACCTGCCTGACCGGCAGCGCTCTAGTTCGAGCGCTGCTTCAGCCAGTCGATCGCTTCCTGGGCGACCTCGTTCCAGCCGTGGTCGATCGTCAGCGAGTGGCCGCGGTCGGGGAACTCCCGGAAGTCGGTGACGGCGGGTGACTTGTGGTAGAGCCTGCGGGTCGATGTGGTGATGACGTGCGGGACGGTGTGGTCCTTGCCGCCGGCGATCAGCAGCAGCGGCCCGCGGGTCTTGTTCCGCGTGTCCACCTGGGCGGGCGAGTGCGGGGTGAAGTTCGCGAAGGCGTCCTCGAACAGGGGCCTGCCCGGTGACGGGATCGCCCAGCGGTCGTACAGCTCATCGGATTCCTGCGCGGGCAGTGCGTTGCCGAAGCCGTAGCGGAACTCCTCCCGGGTCAGCGACACCGCCAGGTTCCGGTTGGCGGGCTTGCGCAACGCGATCGATGCGACCCGCAGCGCCGACAGCGGCAGGGTGAGCACGCCCTTGATGGGCGCCGCGTCGATCGCCACCGCCGCGGACGCGAGGCCCTGCCCGAGCAGCCGCTGCGCGATGAGGCCCCCGAAGGAGTGGCCGATGACAACCGGCTGGGCATCGAGCCCGCGGATGATCTGCGCGTAGTGCTCGACCACCTCGTCGAGGCCCTTCCCGGCGACCCGTTCGGGCTGGCGGCGGGTCTCCTCGACCGTGTCGGATTCGCCCGGCCAGCCGGGCGCCAGCGGCTGGTAGCCCGCCTCCCGGAATAATGCCACCCACGGATCCCACGAGGCCGCGTGCAGCCACAGACCGTGAACGAAAACAACATGGCCGTTTGCTGGGCTCATCTCCGCTGCCCCTTCATTCCCGGTGTTGGCATCACCGGCCTCGACGGCCGACAACTAACAGTCGGGTTTACCCTAATCCTCCCCATCTGTAACAGGGTCCCCTTCCCCGCCTGGCGCGCGGCTGCGACAGAATGGCTCCCCGTGGCGAGTGCGCATATCACGGGGGTGGCCAGCAGGACCTATCGGCTGCCCATGCCCCGGCCGTGGGGGCCGGAGGTGACGTGCCAGTACCTGATCGCCACCACGGTCCACAGCAGCGACGGCGGCAGCGGGCAGGGTTTCAGCTGGGCGGTCCAGGCAGGCGCGCAGGCGATCCAGGCCATGGTCGACGCGGACTGCAGCCGGTTCGCCGCGGGCGGCCCAGTGGCGCCAGCCGCGGCCTGGGACCGGCTGTGGTGGCGCCTGCGGGAGGCGGGCGGGGGCGTCACCACGCTGGCGATGGCGGCGATCGATATCGGCCTGTGGGATCTGCGGGCCCGGGCCGCCGGGCTGGGGCTGGCCGACCTGCTCGGCCGCCAGCGCGACCGGGTGCCCGTCTACGCCAGCGGTGTCAACCGGCACCTGACGCTGGCGGAACTCACCGAGCAGGTGACCCGCTGGGCCACGGCGGGACACACCCGGTTCAAGATCAAAGTCGGCCTGCCCAGCCTGGATGAGGATCTCGAGCGGGTGGCGGCGGTCCGGCGGATCATCGGGCCCGGCCGCCTGCTCATGGTCGACGCGAACCAGCTGTGGGACCTGCCGGCGGCCCGCCGGGCCGCCAGGGCGCTGTCGGCGTTCGACATCTTCTGGCTGGAGGAGCCGCTGCCTGCGGAAGACACCGGCGCCTACGCGTCGCTGCGGGCCGCCATCGACATCCCGGTCGCGGCGGGAGAGAGCCTGTATACCGAGGCGCAGTTCCGGGACATGCTGCTGGCGGGCGCCGTCGACTACCTGCAGCCGAACGTCTGCCGGGTCGGCGGCATCACCCCGTTCCTGCGCATCGCCCGGCTGGCCCGGCTGTTCGGCATTCCGGTGATGCCGCACCTGCTGCCCGACATCTCCGGGCAGCTGGCCCTGTGCCTGCCGCTGCCGGCCATGATCGAGGACATCGACGAGGGATCCTTCGCCGCGCTCGGCGCGCTGGCCCGGCCCAGCGGCGTGGTGATCACCGGCGACAGCCTGCAGGCACAGACCCCCCCGGGGCACGGGCTGGTCTTCGCCACCGGCACCCTGGAGGACGTCACAGTGACACAACGGCAAGGAGGACACCATGGACCATGACCGGGCACGGGGGCTGCTGGATGCCGAACGGGCCGAAGTGGCGGACCTGCTCGCCGGCGCCGAGTCGTCGGCGCGCGAGGACCGGGCAACCGAGGACGAGGACGCTGAGATCTACGCCTCCGACGCCGCGCCCGACCTGGCCGCCGAGGGTATGGACGACGCCATCGCCGAAAGCATGCGGGACCGGCTGGCCGCCATCGACCGCGCGCTGAAGCGGCTGGATGACGGCACCTACGGGCGCTCGGTCCGCAGCGGCGTGCCGATCCCGGACGAGCGCCTGGAAGCGGACCCAGCGGCCGAGCTCACCATCGAGGAGGCCCGGGCCTCCAGCTGACGTCTCGTGTCACGATATTGTCCTGCCCTGAGCACGATCGTTCCCGGGTGAGGAGACGCCGAGACCCCACGACCGCCGCTGCCGCCCTCGCTGTCCGGTTCCAGTACGAATCCCACAACGTTGATGGCAGTGGCTCCGCAGCTACGGCAACGAGCTGTGGGAGTTCGACAACGACGGCTACATGCGGCGCAGGGAAGCCAGCATCAGCGACGTCCCCATCGCCGAGGCGGACCGGCGCATCTTCGGCCCGCGGCCGGCCGCGGGAGCTCCTTCCCGCTCCGCTAGCTGCCGCCCGGTGGCGGGGCGCCGGCCCAGCGGACAGTGAGCCGGTCGAGCGCGTAGCCCAGCGCGTTCAGCGTGGGCTGGATGAAGTTGTCCCGGATGGTCTGGGTCGCCTCGGCCTCGGCGGTGGCGATCAGCGGCCGGGTGACCTGCGCGCTGTGGCCGGACTTGTAGAAGGCGATCTGCTGCGCCTGAGCGTAGAGCACCGACTGCGGGAACTGCGGCTTGAGCAGCACGCCACAACCGAAACCGGGGTAGGTCCAGCTGTGCTGCGTGTCCACCGGTTTCGAGGGGATGTTGTCAACGCTCACATCGTGCGCCGACCGCGGTAGCTGCGGCCGCGGCAGGACCATCGTGACCGTCACGTGACCGGGCTTGCCGGCCCTGGGGCGGCTCAGGACCTGCAGGCTGTAGTGGCCGGACGCCGGCGCCCACCACGCCGGGCCAGGATTGAGGTCAACGGTCGCGGACGCGTGGGCGACCGCGTAGAACGTGCTGGCGTACCAGCACGGCCACGGTCCGATGCTCTTGGACACCTTGTGCGTGAACAGGAAGCTGAAGTTCGCCTGGCCCAGCGCTGGCCGGGAGATGCCCTCGATCTTCTGCAGCACCCACGGCCCCAGAGCGGTGTTGACGGTGGTGCCCGCGCTGACCGTCTGCCACGGCCAGGCGAACCTGACGCTCGGCAGGTGCACGTTGACGCCCACCAGGTGGAACGCTGCCGTCAGCCCCGCCAGAACCACCGAGGCGATCGCCTTGCGGAAGATCAGGCCGGCCACGACGGCCGCCGCCGCCCAGGTGATCCGCGGCGAGATGCGGTGGCGGCGCGCGCCAGCGGCCGGGCCCGTGCCGCCCGCCGGCCTGAAGGCACTCCCGTCCTGCTGCCACGGCGGCAGCGGCCCCGGCGCGCCGGGCACGCCATTGGCGCCAGGACGGCCAGCGCCCGGCGCCTCGGCGGCGTCCGGATCCTGCGCCCGGTACCAGTGCGTCTCCCGCTGGCCCGGGCCGCCCGCGGTCAGCGTGCCGAGCAGCAGGAGCAGCAGACGCACCATGCGGCCCACCTCGTTTCTTCGGCTTGGCCCGGCACTAGGCGGTGGCCGGGTAGTTGAGCGACAGCACGACGGGCACCGCCCCGAACGGCATGCGGAAACGCGCACCGGGCCGGTCGGGCGCGTTCGGGTCGTCGATGTTGGGCCACCGCATCTTCATGTGCTGCTCGGTTAGGCCTGCCACGGAGTAGGGGAACTCCATCGCCGAGGTGCGGTGGAGCCGGAGCAGCCCGCCCCACCGGAAGGCGGCGAACACATTGGCCAGAGCGCGGACCGACAGATATCCGGGCGCCGCCAGGTCGATCTGGTAGACGGCCCCCGCCAGCAGCACGAGCTCATCGGCGCACTGCTCGAGCGCCTCTGACTTGGTCCGGTAGCTCGTGCCGTCGGCGTTCTCCGACCCGAGCTTCTCGCCGTGGACCGGTGAGTAGCGTGCCCGCGCCTGGCACTGCATCCAGTCGCACGCGGCGAGCAGCTCCCACGAGATGCCGTTGTGGTCGGCCACGTCCCGGTAGAGCGGCTCGGCTCGCAGCAGAGGCTCCCTGGCCGCCGTGAGATAGGCGTTCTTGACCGGCGCGGGAATCTGCGGCAGGTACCGCATCGCCTGCGTGCGCGTCTGGCGCGATGCGGGCCGCCGCGACCGGGGGCTGGCTGGCGCCGCTATCCGCTTGGCGGACACGGCCTGGGTCGAGGGCGCCGGGCCTGACTGCGCAAGCTCCGCGGCCGATCGGCGGGATGGTGCCGGCGCTGGTGTGCGGGCGGTGGTGGCGCTGCCGGTGGTGCGCCCACTCCCGGTGATGGGCGGACGGGCGGTGGTGGGCGCACGGCCAGTGGTGGGCGCACGGGCGGTGGTGGGCGCACTGCGGGAAGCGGGCGCCGCCTTGCGAGTGGCGGCCGCTGCCGCGCGAGGTGAGCGGCCCGGGCCGGTGCCGGGCACACCGGGAATGCTCGCCGAGCCGCGCGCCGCGGCTGCCGCCGCCGTCCGGGGCGTGGCGGGACCGGGCGCCGCCCCCCCAGACGCCGGCGTACCGGCCGTCGCCGGGCCCGGCGCAGGCTGAGCCGCCGGCGGCGACGGCGTCCCGCCCGCGGGGGTGGCAGCTGGCTGCGCGGGGGTCGCCGGTCCTGGTGCCGCCTGTGCCGCGGCTGCGGCTGGCGACCGCGCTGGCGTTGCCGTCGCCGGCGCCGGCGTCGGGCTCGCCGGTTCGGGCGCCGGCGCCGCGGTTGCCGGTGGCGGCGTCGGCGTTCGCGCTACCGGCGTCGCCGGGCTTGCGGCGTGGTGTGCTGAGGCCGACGCGACGCTGTCGTAGCGGTACAGGTCGTATTGCCGCATGAGGCTGATGAGCTTGGTGCCATAGCCCGGGTCGGTGGCGTAGACACCGGTGAGTGAGGTGGCGAACGCGTTCGGGTTCCCCCGCTCGGCCATCGCCGTCCGGTAGTAGCCGCTGGTCGCGAGCAGGCGGCCGTGATCGTCGATGCTCTGGGCGGCGGTCTGGTAGACACGGAACTGGCTGGTGCTCGTCACCAGCTGGCCGTTCTCGTACTCCTGCGTCGGCTGCACGTCGCTGCCCGCCGGCCCGACGCCCTTGATGCCGAACAGGTTGTGATCCCTGACCGCCAGGTTGCTGCGGCCCCAGCCCGATTCGTCGATGGCCTGCGCGATCGTCACCGATGCTGGCACGCCGTACGTGCGCTGCGCCGCTATCGCTCCCGGCGCGACCGCGCTGATGAACGCCTGCTGTGCACCGGTGTCGTTGACCGGCCCGGCCGTGGGCGGCTGGTGCCTGAGGTAGGGCTCGGCCGGCCGTGCCGCCGGGCGCCCCGACAGCCGGTGCGCGATCATGGGCAGCCCCGGGATGACCGCGGTGTCCGCCGTCGCGCCCCGGGGCCAGGCGGCCGGCCCCGACATGTACGCGCCGGGCACGCCTGCCGCCGCGGGCGCCGCCGCACGGGCAGGGTCCCGGGGCAGGCCGCTGTGTCCCGCACGGGAGGGCTGCCGCTGGGCCTGGCTCCGGGCAGGCTGCCCGGCCTTGCCGGGCCCGTGGGCTGGCACGGACGCGCCGGGGATCGCCGCTCCGCCGTGCAGCCGGGCCTGGCCGCGCGTGGACGCGGCTGCCGCCAGCACTCCTGGGATCGCCATCGGCGTGGACTCCGGCTGGTCAGCGCCTGCAGCGCCGCCAGCACTGGCCAGCGCCGCGCCCGCCGCGCTCACCGCACCGGGCAGGTCGCCGTTGTCCACGAATCCGACCACGCCCTGCGCGCTCAGCGGATCGCCGTACTCATGGGCGTTGACCGAGAAGTCCGGCAGGGAATCGCCGCCGATGGTGGACAGCACCCCGCCGGAATACTTGGTGACCACCTCGACGTGGCCATCGAACAGCACCCAGTCGCCGGGCTGCGGCTGGTATCCGTCACCCATCGGGCGCCAGCGATCATGCGTCTGCGCGTCCTGGACGATCGAGGTGACGCCCGGTGAGGCGGGGTTGGCGTCCACCCGGACGTCCGCCCACCTGTGCAGCGGCCACGGGTACGTGCTGCCGCCCGAGACCCAGCTGTGGCGCCCGACCACGTGGGCGCCGAGTTCCAGGGTGAGGCTGGCGAAGGCCGCGCAGGAGGCGCCATGGTCGGCGCCGTCGATGCTGTCGCGCTGCCAGATGATGGCCTCCATCTCGGCCGCGGTCTTGTGCCCGGCCATCCGGAGGTAGTAGTTGGCGACGTTGACGATGGCCGATCGCAGCGCGGCGTTGTCCGCCTGGGCGGGCCGGGCCGATTCCTGCAGGGCCATCAGGCCCACCGGCATGGCCGAGGGCGAGGTGAGGTCGGCCGCGGTCCGCGGAACGAAGGAGAATCCGGTGATCGCCCCGCCCGCGCCGAGGCTGACCAGGGCCGTCGCCTGCTGCCACCAGGGCCTGCTGGCGGGCGTCATGAACTCACCTCGTTTCGTGGGGTCCGGGGACTGCGCCGCGGGCATGTCCGCAGCTGACGGAGCGGATCACGCCAAGGGCCGTGAGCTGGACAGCTGCTTCAGGATTGCCTGCACCTGTGCGTCGCCCGGGTCAGCGGCGTTCGCGAACAGCACCGCCGCTTCCTGGGCGGTCTGAGGTGCCGCGCCCACCACCCACTTCTGGTACACGTCTGCCACCAGCGCGGCCCGCCCGGCCGTGCTGGTCACGGGCCTGGCGCACACCACCGGAAAGCCGTTGCGCCTGATGACCGCCGCCGACCCGGTGTACCGGGCGCAGTTGGCTGGATCGCTCTCCAGGCCCGGCTGCACGACCAGGTTGCCACCGGCACCGGTGATGGTCGCGCCGCCGATGATGTTGTTGATGGCCCGGGCCGCCACCGCGAGGCTGTCGAGCGGATTGAACGGGCTGTACGGATGGTGCAGGTTGAGTGACCACGCCACCTCGCCGCCCTGCGCGGGGGAGATCGGCTCCAGGCCCCGGCGGCCGGTCCGCGCATCCACGAAGGCCGGGTTGTTGCGGCTGGTCATGAGCGCGAACACCCAGAGGATCTGGCGGGTCGCCTGGGCACAGGCGAAGTTGACCTCGCCGGGATCGGACACCACGTTGGGGTTCCGGCAGGCCTGGCTGGCCTCGTTCTGCACGGTGGCGACGCTGGCGGGCCATGATGCCCGGCCGTTGAGCATCATGCCGATGGTCACGGTGACCAGCACCACCGCGACCGCGGCGGCGATGGCCACCTTGTACCCCCGCGGCAGCCGCGGCCGGCGGGCGCTGCGTCGGCCGCGGCTGACGAGCACCTCTGTCCGGTCCTCGGACCGGGCCCAGCCGACCGGATCGGCAGCGTCATGCCCGGCCAGCTCACCCGGTTCCGGATAGGGTGCCCACAGCTCGCCCCGGCCGGGCTCGGGCTCTGCATCGTCCAGCGCCCACAGGCCCGCTTCGTGGGCGTGGCCTGGCGCCGGCTGCAGTCCCCAGCCGGACTGGGCCAGCTCGCGTTCGAGCGACAGGCGGGCAACGGACAGCTTGCGCTCCAGCTCCTCGGTCTGGCTCTTGAGATCGGCGAGGTGCTGGCTGTCAGGGCGGCTGTCGAAGTCTGATCTCACTTTCTCATCCCTAGCGTGTGGCGCTGGCCGGGCGGTGGGGCACGGCCGGCGGGTGCCGGGCACGCCCGCCCGGCAGCCCGGTGCTGCGCGCCGGCTGGCGCTGCGGCTGCGGCGGTCCGGGCGGCGGTACGGATCCGTGGCCCGCGCCGGCCGGACGGGCGGTGGCCATCCTGGGGCCGGGGCTGGTTGACTATGGGGCGGGTTATCCCGGGCCATCCGCCCTGCTGGACCTGCCGGCCGCCGGTCCTGCAGGGCGCGTGACCTGAATCATGGACATAATTAGAACACATGTGCGATAGCTCTGTGAAGGCCCTTTTATTAGAACATACGTTCGCTTGCCCGCGGGCCGGCCTGCCCGCGGCAGGCCCCGGGCGGCGGCGCGCCGGTCAGCCCGCCACAGGTCACGGGGCTGCCAGACCATCCGCAACATCCGCGCCCCAGCCGGCCCCTGCCACTGTCAGGTGCTGGGATAGCGTGAGAGATCACCCATCCCGGTCGCTCAACGTGGAGTAGGTCATGCAGCTGAGTGCGCGCAACCAGATTCCGGCCACGGTCACCAGCATCAACTCCGGCGAGGCGATCGCCAACGTCGAGCTCTCCGCGAACGGTGTCCGCCTGGTCGCCTCGATCACGGTGGAGGCGGTCCGCCAGCTCGGCCTGGCCGAGGGCAGCAGCGTGACCGCGATCATCAAGGCCTCGGATGTGATCCTGGCCACCGGGGACTGACCCCGCCGGGGCAGGCCGGCTGGCACCGGCGCCCGGCCCGCGGGCGGCATGGGCCGGTGCCGGCACCCCGGGCGCGATCAGGGCATCACGGTGAAAGGCCGCATCATGTCGTTGTCCTCGTGCTCGACGATGTGGCAGTGATGCACGTAGCTCTGCGGTCCGGTGACGCCGGCCGGGAGCTCGAACTTGGCCCGGATCGTGAGGAACGTTCCGGGGTTGACCTTGGCGGTGTCCTTGAAGCCCCGCTCGTCGGGCGTGGGCGGCTCCATCGGCCCGGTCGCGAACGGCGTGGGGTCGATGCCGCCGGGCACCCCGGCGGGGCCGCCGTACCTCGCCTGATAGGCCGCCACGTTGAACGGAGTCCGGCCGACCACCTGGTAGGTGACCAGGTGGACGTGCATCGGGTGAGTGTCGGTGGTCATGTTGATGTAGACCCAGTCCTCGACGGTGCCGGCCCTGGGTGTCTCGGTGACCGGCGCGTCGAAGTGAAGGCCGCTGAGGTTCAGGTACCAGCTCGCCGTGTCCGGGGAGATCTCGTTGAGCGCGATGAACCGCGTCCTGGCCGGGTGGCGCAGCCTGGCCCGGCGCCCGGGCAGGCTGGGCGGGACCGATGTGGGGCCCGGGCGGGTCACCTGCGTGCCGACCCGGAGCTGCAGGACGTCCGGCAGGGGTGGCCCGCCGTCGCGGGAACGTCGGACCAGCGGCTCACCGGCACCGCGGGGCCGAACGGTCCCGGTGGCGGCCACCATCGGCTTGTCGGGCCGGCCCTTCCGCATCAGACGGTGGGCCCGCATCCGCCGGGAAGGGCGGATCGGCCCGCGACAGCCGGGCCCTTGGTCCCGCGGCCGGCCATGGGCGTGCGGACGCGGCACGCTCGTGCTGCCCGGCCGGCGGGCCATCCGGCGGCCGCTTCTGCGCCCCCGGGTGCCGGCGCGGTGGACGGAAGATGTACAACAGGGTTCTGGTTGGCACATTCACGGGGGTCCGGCCCAGGGCAGGGCCCCAGACCCGCAAGCTCGGCATGGAGGCCCGGCCCGTGGTCAACCTGGAACTGTCGTGGCAGGCAGCTGGTATCGCGGCAGCCAGCGTGACGGTCGCAGCGGCGATCGCCGCCCGCTCCGGGCGGCCGTGGCTGGTGAGCGCGGCCGGGTTCGCGCGGGAATCCGGCCTGGTGCTGGCGCTGTTCGCGCTGTGGCAGCTGGTGGGCAGCTTCGCGCTGATGAGCCCGGACGGCGCGCTGGACCGGGGGCAGTGGATCTGGCACGCCGAGCGGGTCCTGCACATGCCGAGCGAGACGATCGTCCAGCGGGCGTTCCTGCCCCACCCGCTGCTCGTGGAGGCGCTCAACCTCTACTACGCCGCGCTGCACTTCATGGTGGTCATCGGCTTCCTGATCTGGGTCTTCGTCCGGCACCGCCGCCAGTACCCGCAGGTGAGGACGACACTGGTGCTGTTCACCGCGGGAGCCCTGCTCATCCAGTTCGTGCCGGTGGCGCCGCCACGCATGCTGCCCGCCGACGGCATGGTCGACACCGCGGTCCGGTTCGGGCAGTCGGTCTACGGCTCGGTGGCCGGGTTCAACGCCGACCAGCTGTCGGCCATGCCGTCTGTGCATGTCGGGTGGGCGCTGCTGGTGGCCGTGGTGGCGGCGGAGGTGTCGCGGAGCCGCTGGCGGTGGCTGTGGCTGGCCTATCCCGCGCTGACCATGCTGGCCGTGGTGGTCACCGCCAACCATTACTGGATGGACGGGGCCGCCGCGGCCCTGCTGCTCGCGCTGGCGCTGATCGCCCAGCGGGCCGGGCGGGCGGTCATGGCCGCCTACGCGGCCAGCCGCGCTGGCCGCCCGGCCCGCGCGGGCCGGCCCGCCTGGAAGCCGGTCGCGGGGTCGCGGGCGCCGGCCGCTGGCCGGCCCGGGCCGCGGCCGTTGGGTGCTGGTGAGCGGCAGGCGAGCCACGGCAGATGATCAGCGCGTCAGCCGGCGCGCGGGCCGTCGCCCGAGCCGTGTCCCGCCAGGCCCCGCGGCTGCGCGCCCTGGCCGGGATGCACGGGCCGCCCCGGCCGCAGCGACCGGCCGGTTAACCCTGCCAGCACCTCCTCGGCGCGGTGGCAGGCCACCAGGCGGCCCGGCCCGGCCGTCCGGAGCTGCGGAACCTCGCTCCGGCAGCGGTCCACGGCGATCGGGCAGCGCGGGTGGAAGACGCAGCCGGGCGGCGGGCTGGTCGCGTCGGGCGGGTCGCCCGGCAGCACCAGCCGCGCCGAGCGGGCGGCGATGTCGATCTCCGGCACCGCCGAGCGCAGCGCCTGGGTGTAGGGGTGGGCTGGGGCGGCGAGCAGCTCCCTGGTGGGGCCGCTCTCCACCACCCGCCCCAGGTACAGCACGGCCGTCTGCTCGCACAGCTCGCTGACGATGCCGAGATTGTGCGTGATGAGCAGGTAGGCCAGGTCGCGGTCGGCCCGCAGCCGGGCGATCAGGGCGAGGATCCGGGCCTGCGCCTTCACGTCCAGGGCGCTGGTGGGCTCGTCGAGGACCAGGAGCCGAGGCTGGACGCTGAGCGCCCGGGCGATCGCGACGCGCTGGCGCTGGCCGCCGGACAGCTGGTGCGGGTACCTGACCGCGAACCCCGGGTCGAGGCCGACCTCCGCCAGCAGCTCACGGGCCCGCGCCGCGGCCAGCCGCCGCGCCACGATCCGGTGCGCGATCAGCGGCTCGGCGACCGACGCGCCGATCCGCATCCGGGGGTCGAGGCTGTTGTCGGGGTCCTGGAACACGATCTGGGCGCCGCGCCGGAACGCCTTCAGCGCGGGCCCGCGCAGCGCCGGCACGTCCTTTCCTTCAAAACGGATCTGCCCGCCGGCCGCTGCCACCAGCCGGAGCACGGCCCTGCCGATGGTGGTCTTGCCCGAGCCGCTCTCGCCGACAAGCCCGAGCCCGAACGGGCCGGCCGCCAGCCGCAGGCTGACCCCGTCCACCGCCCGTACCGGGCCGAACCGGACCGCCAGGTCGGTGACCTCGAGCAGCGGTGGCCTGGCCTGGCCGGTGACGCCGCCACCGGGACGCGGCGGTGTCACCGGCCCGCTCCCGGCTGCAGCCGGGGCACGGCCGCCAGCAGCTCGGCCGCCTGCGGGCTGCGTGGCGCCGTCACCACCTGGCTGGTGGGGCCCTGCTCGACGATCGCCCCGTCTGCCATGATCGCCACCCGGTCGCACAGCTCGGCGACGACCGCCAGGTCATGGCTGATGAACAGCACCGACATGCGCTCGCGGTCGCGCAGTTCCCGCAGCAGCTCCAGCACCTCGGCCTGGACGGTCACGTCGAGCGCGCTGGTCGGCTCGTCGGCGAGCAGCACCTCGGCCCGCAGCGCCAGCGCGAGCGCGATCGCCACCCGCTGGAGCTGGCCGCCGGACAGCTGGGACGGGTACCTGTCCAGCAGGCTGGGGGACAGCAGCACCTGGCGCATGGCCCGCGCCGCCGCGTCGGCCGCCTGCGCCCGGCTCATGCCGTGCAGCCGCAGCGCCCGGTGCACGACGCTGCCGACCCGGAAGACCGGGTTGAACGCCATCGCCGGGCTCTGGAAGATCGCCGCGATCCGGCTCCCACGCACCTCCCGCATCTCGCGCTGCGACAGCTTGGTCAGTTCGGTCCCGTCCAGCCGGATGCTGCCGCTGACTCGCGCGCCGACGGTGTGGGCGAGGCCGAGCACCGCGAGAGTGGTCATGGACTTGCCCGACCCGCTGTCGCCGGCCAGCCCGACGATCTCGGCCTCGGCGATCCCGAGCTCGGCGATGCGGACCACGCGCTGCTCGCCGAAGCTCACCTGGAGGCCGGTGATCGACAGTCTCATCGCAGGAACGTCCGCTTGGGGTCGAGCAGGTCGCGCAGACCGTCGCCGAGCAGGGTGAACGCGAACGCGGTGACCAGGATCGCGAGCCCGGGGAACGTCACGACCCACCAGGCGGTCGTGAAGTAGTTCTGCCCCTCGGCCACCATCAGCCCCCACTCCGGCGTCGGGTCCTGCGCGCCGAGGCCGAGGAAGGACAGCGCCGACGTGGTCAGGATCACCCCACCGACATCCAGTGATACCTGGACGATGAGCGGCGTGAGCGAATTCGGCAGGATATGGCGGAAGATGATCCAGGTGCGCGAGATGCCCAGGGCCCGGCAGCTTTCGACGTAGGGGCGCCCGGCCACCGAGGCGGCCTGGCCGCGGATGAGCCGGGTGTACCAGGGCCACCAGGTGACCGCTATCGCGATCGTGAGCGTGATCAGGCTGGGCGGCAGCACCTCGGCGAGCGCCAGCGCGAGCAGCAGCGACGGGAAGGCCAGGAAGATGTCGGTCACCCGCATGATCGCCTCGTCCAGCCAGCCGCCGAAGTACCCGGCGGCGACCCCGAGCGGCACGCCGATCGCGCACGCGAGCACCAGCACGACGACGGCTATCAGCGGGGAGATCCGCGCGCCGTACAGGACGCGCGAGTAGATGTCGCGGCCGACGTTGTCGGTGCCGAACCAGTGCTGGGCGGAGGGCGGCCGGAGCACCATGAAGGGGTGGGTCGCCGATCCGGCGTCGGCGGGGAAGGGCGCCAGCAGCGGCGCCAGCAGCGCGATGACCACGATCAGCGCCGACATCACGCCCCCGGCCACCATCAGCGGGTTGGCGGCCAGCCCCTGCCGCAGCCGCTGGCCGCGGGGGAGCCTCGCGCCCGCGGCGGGAACGGTGCTCGGCGCCTCGATCATCGCAGCCTGATCCTGGGGTCGATGGCGGCCTGGATCAGGTCGACGATCAGGTTGACGACCACGTAGACCAGGGCGATGAACAGCGTTACCCCGAGGATGGCGGGCGTGTCGAGGGTGGCGATCGCGTCCGTGGCGTAGCTGCCGAGCCCCGGCCAGTCGAAGATCGCCTCCACCAGGAAGGTGTTGACCAGCGAGTAGCCGAAGACCAGGGCGATGGCCGCGAGGACGGGGTTCCAGGAGAGCTTCATCGCGAACCGGCCGAACACGGCCCGCTCGCCGAAGCCCAGCGCGCGGACCATCTGCACGTGGGCGTCGCCGAGCGTGTCGAGCACCTGCGCCCGGACCATGCGCGTGATCAGGCCCGCCGGGTAGGCGGCGATGACCACGGCGGGCAGCACCATATGGGCGCAGATGCTGCCGAACATCGGCCAGTTACCGGTCAGCGGCGCGTCGATCAGGCCGAACCCGGTCAGCCGGGTGAGCGGGTGGGTGAACAGCAGGTTGGGGGAGTACTCCCCGGCCACCGGCAGCAGGTGCAGCCGCTGGGTGAAGACGAGCTGGAAGATGAGCGCCATCCAGAAGATCGGCATGGATACGCCGAGGATCGAGCCGGCCCTGATCACCTGGTCGCCGGCCCGGCCGGGCCAGCGGGCGGAGATCAGCCCGAGCGGCACGGCCACCACCAGCGCGATGATCATGGCCGCGGTCACCAGCTCCAGCGAGGCCGGGGCGGCGACCGCGAGGTCGGAGAGCACCGGGCGGTGGGTGTGGATCGCGATGCCCCAGTTCCCGGTGAGGATGCCGCCGAAGTAGGACAGCAGCTGGACGGCGGGCGGCCGGTCCAGCCCCAGGTAGCGCCGCGCCGCGGCGACCTGGGCCGCCGAGGCGTGCGGCCCGGCCCATGTCGCCGCCGGGTCGCCCGGCACCACGTGGGCGATCACGAACGTCAGGATGATGACGCCCGCGACCACCAGCGCGGCCAGGGCGACCCGGCGCGCGACATAGACGGTCAAGTAGTCGGCTTGAGGGTGTACACGAAGGCGACCCCTGCGTAGGCCGGGTTGGAGACGAAACCGGTGAACGAGGTGCGCATCGCGTACTGGTAGTTCACGTTGTACAGCGCCTGGAGGGGCGCCTGCTGGAGCACCTCGACCTGCATCTGGTGGTAGAGCTGGCTGCCCTTGCTGGGATTGGTCGCGGTCAGCTCGTCCACCTTGTTGATCTGCTTGTCCAGGGCCGCGTTGGAGTAGTAGGAGAGGTTGAAGTAAGGCGCCTTCTCCGTCAGCAGCAGGTTGGAGAACCAGGTCGACGGGTCGTCCATGTCCGGCCACCAGTACTCAAGGAAGATGCTCTGGCGGCTGGCCTCCTTGGCCGACTTGGCCTTGGCCCACTGGGTGGGCCAGGCCAGCGACTGGGTGCTCAGGTTGATGTTCAGCTTCGCCAGGCTGGACTTGAGCAGCGTCGCCACCACCTGCTCGTTCGAGTCGCCTGAGGTGTAGGTCAGGCTCAGGTTCAGCGGCTTGCCGCCAGGCCCGTACCCATGCTTCTTCAGCAGCGCGGCCGCCTTGGCCGGGTCGTAGCTGTAGTTCGGCAGGTTGGTGAAGTGGCCGAACAGGCCGTCGGGGACCAGGCCGCTGGACGGGACGGCCGCGCCCTGCAGGGCCGCGATGATCCCCCGGTAGTCGATCCCGTAGGAGATCGCCTGCCGCAGCGGCAGGCTGAGCGTCTTGGCGTTCAGCTGGGCGATCAGGTTCTGCCAGGACGGGGCGCTGACCGTGCGGATCCCGGATTCGCCCTGGAACGACTTCCACACCGACGGGCTGACCTGCTCGACGAAGCTGACCTGTCCCGACCGCAGCAGCTGGGCGGCGGTGGAGTCCTGGGTCACCACCCGGAACACCACCTTCTTGTAGTGCGGGCCGCTCCAGCCGCCCCAGTAACCGGGGAAGGCCTTGAGGATCACCTCGAACTCCTGGCCCTTGTTCCAGGTCTGCAGCGTGTACGGCCCGGTGCCCGCGTCATGCGGGGTGTTGAACCACTTGGTCAGCGCCGAACTGCTCGCGCTGGCGCCCGCCGCCTGGGTGTCGTAGATGTAGGCGGAGTAGGCCGCCGACGCCGCGACGTCCATGGGCGAGGGGTAGCTCAGATGGAAGACCAGCGTGTACTGGTCGGGGGTGGTGATGGTCTTCACCGCGGAGAAGACGTAGGCCGCGCCCCCGCCGAGCTTGATCGTCCGCTGCAGCGCGGCCTTCGCCGCCTGGGCGGTCATCAGCCGGCCGGTGTGGAAGTGCACCCCGTGGCGGAGGTGGAACGTCCAGGTCAGGCCGTTGGCCGACTTCGACCAGCTGGTCGCGAGCAACGGGTCGATCGCGTGTGTCGCCGCGTTGTAGCGCGTGAGCGTCTCGTACATGTTGCTCATGGCGATGATGCCGTCGGAGTACTCCGTCGCCGGATCCCAGCCGTCGTCCATCACTGTGGCGGTCGTGTCGTAGGTGAACACCTGGTTACTGGTGTTCTGCTGCGGTGTCGACGAGCTGGACGAGCCGCCGCAGGCGCTGAGCAGCAGGGCCAGCGCGGAGCCGGACGCGAACAGCAGTCCGGCGCGGTGGGGCTTCATGATTGCCTCCGTGGTCCTTGTCGGGGTGGCTGGCCGTCGGCGCGGTCGGTCAGGTGGCCGTCGCTGGCGGGCTGGTTGGGTCGGATTGGTCGGCCAGGCGTGACTGCCGGGCCAGGTCGGCCTGAAGGTGCTGCTCCGGGCGGCCGCCGAGGGTGCCGACGGCCTTGGCGCGGATCCGGAGCGACGGCGAGGTGAGGTAGGCCAGCGGGATCTCTTCCAGCTCGACGATCTGCACCGTGCCGGGATCGGCGCCCGCCGCGACCGCGCGCTCGCGCGCCTCGTCGCGCGCCTCGTCGAGGACCGCCCGCCGCCCGGCTTCCCCGAAGTGGAAGATCCGGTCCACCTGGCCGCTGACCGAGGCGATCGCGGCTCCCACGGCGTTGGCCGTGTCGAAGTGCTCGGGCCGGATGACCTCGCTGATCCCGGGGATGCGGTCGGGGACGAGGATGCTGCCCCCGCCCACGGCCACCAGCGCGCGATCCTCCTTGGATGTCTTCACCCGGTCGATCGCCTCGGCGAGCATGACGTCGGCCCGGGCCAGCGCCTCACTGAGCATCCGCCGGTGCCGGCGGTCCGGCTTCGCCTTGCCCAGGCTGGCCCGGCCCGCGCCGACGGCGCTGTCGGTCAGCGTGGGCGTCGCACCGCCGAAGATGAGGGCCTCCCGCTCGAGCAGGTAGCCGACGCTGCGCGGCCCGATCTGGGTGCCGCCCTGCGGGCCGCGGGAGATGACGCTGCCGCCACCCAGCGCGATGGTGACCAGGTCGGGCATGCGGAAGTTGGTCCTGATGCCACCGATCTCCACTCCCTGCGACGACTCCCGCGGGAAGCCGTTGACCAGCACCCCGACGTCGGTGGACGTGCCGCCGACGTCGATCACCAGCGAGTCGGAGCTCCCGGTGAGGAACGCGGCCCCGCGGACGCTGTTGGCCGGCCCGCTGCCGATGGTGAGCACGGGGTATCGCAGCGCATGGTCGAGGCCCATCAGGGTGCCGTCGTTTTGCGCGAAGAACCTGGTCGGCTGCAGGTGGTGCGCGGTCAGCGCGGCCCGCATCGCTTCGGCCACGTCGCGGGCGACCCCGGCCAGGGCTCCGTTGAGTATGGTGGCGTTCTCCCGCTCCAGCAGGCCGATCGAGCCGATCTCGTGGCTGAGCGAGACGTGGATCTCGCCGAGCTCCCGCTTGACGACCTCGGCCGCCAGGAGTTCGTGCCGGGGCGAGACCGGGGCGAACACGCTGGTGATGACGATGCCCTGGGCGGAGCCGCCGACCCGGCCGAGAAACCGGGCGATGGCGTCGGTGTCCAGGGGGGACAGGTCACGGCCGTCGAACTCGATGCCGCCCTCCACGATCGTCGTCCCGACCGAGATGGTGTCGGCGAGGTCGGGTGGCCACCCGAACATCGGCCGGACGCTGAGGGTGGCCGGGCCGCCAATTCTGATCACCGCCACCCGCCGCAGGTTCCGGCGCTCCAGCACCGCGTTGGTCGCATGGGTGGTGCCGAGCATGACGTGGCTGACCCGCTGCGGGTCCACTCCTGGCGTGCGCAGGACAGTGTCGATCGCCCTGGTGATTCCGCCGGTGATGTCGGGGGTGCACGGCACCTTGGCCTTGGCGACGACCCGGTCGGCGGGGTCCATGATCACCGCGTCGGTGTTGGTGCCGCCGACGTCGATGCCGAGACGGTACTCAGGCGCTGGCACGGGCGAGCTCCTCCACCGGCCGGTAATCGAAGTCGTACTCGAACGCCCGCGGGCCGGCCACGGCGATGCCGCGCTCGGTCCGCCAGACCGGGTCACAGGGGAAGGCGATCACCGTGACCCGCTGGCCGTACCTGATCATCTCGGTGGCGATCGCGTCGGCGGTCTCGCTGTCCAGCACCGTGATCAGGTCCGGGACCGAGGCG